>PCTK01000197.1 GCA_002786505.1 Nitrospinae bacterium CG22_combo_CG10-13_8_21_14_all_47_10
TTTTCAGTCGCGCCCCAATACTTTTCTGTGCCTGCCTTTTGTTATTTTTTATATTCATAAATATGTTTTTAAAACCTGGGAGCCTGAACGGCGATGGCAAGGCTGGGGGATGTTTCTGGTTCCCTTGTCGATTTCGTTAATCCCCTTGCTGGTCCAGTGCTATCTGGTGCATGGCAGGTTTGTGTTTTTTGATTCCAGCGGCTCTACGGCGTTCATGGCGGGGAATTTTATTGATTATGCCGGGGCGGGATTTGATTCGAACCTTTTGACCGCGTTTCAAAAAAAATACCAGATGGAAAACCTGTCCCCTGTAAATTTCATTTTTCAGCAGGTCATGATGGACCCTGTTGGTTTTTTGGCAATGATCGGCCGCAAGCTGTTTTTTTATTTCAACGATCTGGAAGGGCCTTCAAACCTTTCCACTTATCTTTATCTCGAAAATTCCCGAATATTGCCGTTTCTGTTCAGCCACTTTTCCCTGTTTTCTGCTTTGGGGTTGATGGGAATTGTGCTGGCGATCCAGAAGAGAGAAAAGGTTTTTCTGTTGTATGCTTTTCTGGCAAGCCTTCTGCTTTCGGTTGTTATTTTCCATGTGGTGGCCCGTTTCCGGGTTCCTTCCGCGCCATTCATGATCCTCTTTGCCGCTTATGCGGTGGGTCGGGCCTGCACTTGGTGGAGTCAAAAGCAATTCAAATTCATCGCTGTGTTTGTGCTGGTCTTTGTGGTTTTATTCCATGGGTTGCGGGCTCCTGAAGGCTATACCAAAGTCCGTTTTGTGGATTATTGTAACTGGAGTTCGGCCTATTTGACGGAAGAGAAATGGTTTGATGTGGACAAGGCCGAGACTTATGGCATCAAATGTCTGGAGGCGAAAAGGAAAATCAATGCGGAATTGGGAGTGACCAATGTGAGTTTGGCTTCTGTTTATAAACTGTATTCTTCCTATTTAATTCAGCGGCAAGATGAAACAGCAGGCAAGATTTTGCTTCATGCTTTTTCCATTGATCCGTTTGATTCTGAATTGTACAGGATGTATTCCGATTTCGAGGTAGGGCGCAATAATGCCAGATCGGCGATACGCTACCTTCAGGTCAGTCGCATTGCGAATCCAAATGATGCGGCACCCTTACGGAGCCTTGTCCGGTTATATTATCAGGATAATAGTGATCCGGGCAGGTTGTTGGCGGCATTGAAGGTGGTATTGCCTATGGAAAACAATTTGGGCATTGCTCAAAAGGTCAGGGACGAAATGGGTCGGCTGGAAAAATTGATTGACACAAAAAAGACTGCGACGAAAATTTCTGCTGAAAAAGCCAGGAAATATTTTTCCAGGGGGGAATGGCAAGCCGCCCTGGAAGAGTACGAAAAGCTAAATGCATTCAATGCTTCCGATGCCGCTCTTCTTATTGAGCAGGGAATGGGTTACGAGAATATGAATGATGAGGAAAAGGCATTGGATTCTTTTTATGATGCTTTGCTGGTCCAGGAAAAAAATCCTGAGTTGAATAAAAACCTGGGAAATTATTACCTGTCCGCCGGGAATCTGGTGCTGGCGATACTCCACTGGACGCGTTATCTGGAAACTTCACCGCAAAATGGTGAATATTTTTCGATTCAGAATCGGTTGCGGTTTTATTCGCAACAGTTGAGGATGAAGAATCTTCCGAAGCAAATTTTCGGCCTTTCAGGCGAACAAAACCGGCAACTCTATAAAATATACCGGAATATGAAAGTGCAATGGGGCTGATATACTGGGCTCTGGAGCCACATCCAAAACAAACCGTTGATCCTGCATGGGTTCCCGTCCTATAATCAATAAATTTTCTGCTGACACGGGAGCAAATGCGGGAGCTTTTTAAGCTTCCAATGCTATTTGTTCGCCAGCAAGAGTTATGGCTCATTATTTCCCTCTTTTTTGAACAGGTTTATGGAAAATTCAAGTGAATACCGTTTTATAAAAGCCTGCCGGGGCGAACCGGTTGATAAAACCCCGGTATGGTTCATGCGTCAGGCGGGCCGGTATATGAAGGCTTACCGGGATCTTAAGGAGAAACATACTTTCCTGGAATTGTGCAAAAACCCGGAATTGGCATGCGAGGTCACATTACAACCTCTGGAGGTGCTGGGGGTGGATGCGGCGATAATTTTTGCTGATATTCTTCTTCCCTTGGAACCGATGGGGACGGGTTTGGAGTTTTCAGCGGGGGATGGTCCCGTGATCCCGCGTCCGGTGAAGGATAGAAAAGCCGTTGAAAAACTTATGCCGGTAAATGTGGAAGAGCAGTTGGGTTTTGTTGCTGACGCGATCCGTTTGGTCAGGAAGGAAATCAATATTCCCTTGATCGGTTTTGCCGGAGCTCCGTTTACCTTATGCAGTTATATGATAGAGGGAGGGAAGTCGAGGGATTTCACGACCACTAAACTGATGATGTATGAGGCCCCCGATGTGTGGGAACAGTTGATGGACAAGGTCTGCACCATGCTGGTGGATTATTTGAAACTGCAGGTTTCTGCCGGGGCTCAGGCTCTCCAGATATTCGACAGTTGGGTCGGGTGTTTAGGGCCGGTTGATTATGAAAAATATATTCTTCCTTATTCCCGCCGTGTTTTTGAGGGACTCAAAGATACGGGTGTCCCTGTCATTAATTTCAGTACTGGAACCTCCACGATGCTTGACCTGGTGCAAAAGGCCGGTGGGGATGTTGTCAGTTTTGACTGGCGAATCCAGATGGATACTGCGCGAACCATTTTGGGAAAAGAGCAGACAGTACAGGGCAATCTCGACCCGGTTACGCTTTTTGGTCCTTTACCGCTGATTCAAGAACGGGTTCATGACATTCTCAAACGTGCTGGCAGTCAAGGGCATATCTTCAACCTGGGGCATGGTATTCTGCAACACACCCCGGTAGAGCACGTCAAGGCAGTGGTAGACATGGTCCATGAATACCAGCATGAATGATTCTTCACTGACCGGTGTTTTCCTTATGGCGCACGGGGCTCCCGAATCTGTCGAGGATATCCCGCAATATTTGAGAAACATCCGCGGTGGAACTGAGTCCACTCCAGAAACCATCCAAATTATTCGTGACCGCTATGAGCAAATCGGCGGGAAATCTCCCCTGCGGGAAATTACCGAGGAATTGTGTGCCCGGCTGGAATCATTTTTAAACCAGCAGGGGCCGCAGTTTAAAGTCTACTGCGGGATGCGCAACTGGAGTCCTTATATCCGTGATGAAGTAAAAAGGATGAAGGAAGATGGGGTGGAAAAAGTAGTGGCGTTTTGCCTGGCCCCGCAATTCAGCACCTGGAGTACGCGTTTGTATTTCAATGTTTTTAAGGAAGCGTTGAAAAATTGCGATGCAGAGAATTTAGATGTGCGCTACATTGGTAGCTGGGCGGACCACCCCCTTCTTATTGACGCGTTTGAAGAAAAATACCGGGCGGCCCTTGAAAAACTGGGACCGAATGCGGAAGAAGCGGTTTATACAATTTTCACGGCGCATAGTATTCCCGCCGAGTCCATTGAATTTGGCGATCCCTATCCGGAAGAGTTTGCCAAAACAGTCCAGAAGCTCGTAGAACGGGTCCAACCGAAACACTGGTTCAAAGCTTACCAGAGTCAGGGGATGATACCGATTCCCTGGTTGGGGCCGACGGTAGAGTCGGTTTTGGATAAGATTGCAAAGCGGGGCTCGAAAACAGTGTTAATGGTTCCCGTCGGTTTTGTTTGTGATCATGTGGAAATCTTGTTCGATATTGATATAGAATTTAATAAATATGCCAGTGAGCGGCAACTGAGTTTGCACCGCACCGAATCGTTGAATCTTTCCCCGACATTTATTGAGGCACTGGCATCCGTAACCTGGGAAAACCTGGTTTAGCCGCAGATAGCAATGGTTCCAAGGGCCGAGTGAACATTTTCCTGAAAAATTAAAACATTGCAATCAGCCGTTGGAGGCACCCCTTGAGTTTTGAAAATTTAAATCCCCAGCAATTGCAGGCCGTGCGCCATAGTGAGGGCCCACTGATGGTGGTGGCGGGCGCAGGCTCCGGGAAAACACGTGTCATCACCTGCCGAATCGCCAATTTGATTAAGGAGAAGGGGTTTTCTCCCGAAAGTATTCTGGCAATTACTTTTACCAATAAAGCCGCCGGGGAGATGAAAGAACGCGTCCGTAACATGCTGGACCTTCGTGGAGCTTCCCCCTGGATCAGCACCTTTCATTCTTTTTGTCTGAGAATCTTGAGAAAGCATATTTCGGAGTTGGGTTTCTCCAATGATTTTGCAGTCTACGATGCCCAAGACCAGTTGACCCTGATCAAACAGTGCATGAAGGCGGCGGAAATCAATACGGATGCCTTCCCCCCCAAAACCCTTCTCAATTTCATCAGCGGGTTCAAAAATGATTTCCTCATGCCTGAAGATTTGAAGCCGGACGAGATGACTTATGGGAACCAACTCAAGGCGGTGGGCCTTTATCCCGTTTACCAGTCTGCCCTGAAAAAAAATAATGCTTTGGACTTTGACGATTTACTGGTTTTTGCAGGCAGGTTGTTTCAGGAGGTCCCTTCGCTCAGGGTTCATTACAATAATAAGTTTCAGCATATTCTGGTTGATGAATTTCAGGACACCAATGCAGTTCAATACCGGCTGGTACGCTTGCTGTCTCAATCGCACAGCAACATATGCGTTGTCGGTGATGATGATCAGAGTATTTACCGTTGGCGAGGGGCAAACATAGAAAATATTTTGAAATTTGAAAATGATTACCCCGGAACAACGGTGATCAAACTTGAGGAAAATTACAGGTCGACGCAGAATATTTTAAATGCGGCGGGAAGCGTGGTGAAAGAGAACAGAAACCGGAAAGATAAAACATTGTGGACGCAAAATGAAACAGGCTCACCGGTACTGTGCTATAGGGCTAAAGATGAAATGGACGAGTCGGAATTTGTTTGCGAAAAAATCCAGGAACTGAACCGTAACGAAGGTTTTAGCTTTAACGATATGGCAATTCTTTACCGCACCAATGCTCAGTCCCGGGTGCTGGAGGACGTGCTAAGGAGAAACGGGCTTCCTTATCAGGTGATAGGAGGACTGCGTTTTTATGAAAGAAAAGAAATCAAGGATGTGTTGGCGTATATGCGGGTGGTTTTGAACCCGAATGATTCTGTTTCCTTAAAGCGGATCATCAATGTTCCTGTTAGAGGGATTGGCAAGACCTCACTCGAAAAAGTGGAGGAATATTGCAGGGAAAAAGGGATAACACTTCTGGAGGGATTGCGTGATAACGGACAGTTGAGATTGACAGCTCCCTCTGCAGGCAAGAAGATTGCCCAGTTTTTGCAGATCATTGATGACTTGGGCGCCATTTTCAGGCAGGGGAATCCCCTTGAGCTTTTAACTGAGGTGATAGACCGGTCGGGATATGGAGAAATGTTGAAAAAAGAGGATACCCGTGAAAGTAAAGGGCGAATCGAAAACTTGAATGAATTGTTTTCGGCGGTGGAGCAGTCCATTGAGAATGGGAAAGGTTCCTTGCGGGAATTTTTGGACTCTGCCGCTCTGGTGGCGGATTTGGACAACCTTGATGATGAGCGCGGGGTTCTTCCGTTGATGACCCTGCACACCTGCAAAGGGTTGGAATTTTCTTCGGTGTTTTTGGTGGGTATGGAAAATGGACTCCTTCCCCATGCCAGTTCGATGTCGGACCCAGAGGAATATGAAGAAGAGAGAAGGCTATGCTATGTGGGTTTTACCCGAGCCCGGAAAAAACTGTTTGTCACCCATGCCCGGCAACGGAGAATCTATGGAAATATCTTTAATTACAAGCCTTCGGATTTCCTGCTTTCTATTCCCGATGAAGTTATGGTACGTGAATCCAGCGGGTTTAGTATTGAAACGGCACCTCAATTTGGCCGTAAATTTGGGGGCAGTCGTGATGTAGCTTCTTCCTACTCAGAACAAGGAGACGATGCCTATTCGATTGGAACCAGGGACGGCGCTTATTCAATCGGGACAAAAGTTTTGCACGCGAAGTTTGGATCGGGCATAGTTATCAACCTTTCAGGTAATGAAGAAAATTTAAACCTGGAAGTGTTTTTCAAAGGCCCGCATGGGAAAAAAAAGCTCTCGGCCAGCCACGCCAAACTGATTGTTCTTTAAGAGAACAGGGTCGATAAGAGTGCGTGTTAAGCAGGCCCTATAGATCGCTTTAAAATGGATTCCAGTTTGGCCTTTGCTCTCTGAGCAAGCCTTAAGCTTAATGTGATCCCGGTGGGGTTATAATCCTCTTTCAATACCAGAGCGTGTTTGCGTATAGCCTGAATGAGATTGGCTTGAGAATGTTCAAGCTCGAGGCGGTAGGGAGCCAGGTTTTTCTCATAGTAAAAAACTATTTTTTCGCGCAGTTCTTCAATACCTGCCTCTGTTTTGCAGGAAATACCAATTGCAGAAGGATATGTGTTAAGGGCACGATCCAGAATTTCGATATCCGGCAAGGCATCAATTTTATTGAAGGCGATGATAATGTCAATATCGTTTACGCCCATTTCCCTGAGAAGGTCATCGGCAGTGCGCATCTGCTGGGCATATTCACAATGACTGATATCCACCACATGAATCAACAGGTCCGCGTCACGCACTTCGTCCAAAGTGCTTTTAAAAGAGGCGACAAGATCATGAGGCAATTTGCTGATCAGTCCTACAGTGTCTGAGATCAGTACTGGGTAGGGAAAGTTTTTCTTTATCTTTCGAACGGTTGCGTCAAGGGTGGCGAAGAGTTTGTTCTCGACCAGAGTATCGGCACCTGTCAGGCAATTCATCAATGTAGATTTTCCCGCATTGGTATAACCGACCAACGCCACTTTATAAGCTTCCTCCCGGTTTTTTCTCTGGGTCTTTTTTTCTTTGTCGATTTGAACCAGTTTCTTCTCCAGCTTGTGGATTTCATTGCGGATCATTCGCCGGTCCAGTTGGATCTGCGTTTCACCCACGTCTTTCATTCCAATTCCACCACGTTGCCGGGAAAGGTGACCCCACATCCCGGTAAGGCGGGGAAGGGCATATTTCATCCTTGCTAACTCAACCTGGGTTTTTGCTTCCCGGGTTCGGGCATGATCGCTGAAAATTTCCAGAATAACCCAGGGGCGGTCCATGACACGGCATTTGAGAATTTTTTCCAATTCCCGGTTTTGCCGGGGTGACAGTTCTTCATCAAAAATGACTACTTCGGGGTTATGGTGCTCGACGGCTTGCGCGAGTTCTTCCGCTTTTCCACTACCCAAAAAGGTTTTAGGGGTGATTTTTGCCAAGCGCTGGGTTAACGTGGCGACTGGCTCATAATTAGCAGTGGTTGCAAGGCCTTTCAGTTCTTCCAGCGAAATTTCAGCGGAGGAAGAGCCCGGCATGCTAACCCCAACCAATATGGCCTTTGGTTTTGAGGTCTGGGAATTAATGTGGATCGAGGTTTCGGATTTCATGAGTTGAACAGATTATAACGTATATTAGAAAGCAAAAGGGGTGGATTATTCGGAGGTAAAAATGACAGGAAAAACCGGATAAGGAG
Organism: Nitrospinae bacterium CG22_combo_CG10-13_8_21_14_all_47_10; assembly: GCA_002786505.1. Taxonomy (GTDB): domain Bacteria; phylum Nitrospinota; class Nitrospinia; order Nitrospinales; family VA-1; genus LS-NOB. The sequence goes on from PCTK01000197.1 coordinate 7,569, forward strand.
GTCCGCCTTCAGTTGGAGGCCTTTTTAACCTCTCTTAAAGAGCGGGCTTTTAAATTAATGTATCTGGTGTTCATATCGTCCAATCTCTGGACCAGGATCTGAATCAACTGGGACTGGAATTTCTTTTGTATCTCCAAGCTGAACTTTTCGATTATGTCCTTGGTAATTTTCATGACCACAACTTCGGGCGCGCTGGCATGGGCGCTGGTGTTTCTGGGGCGGTCGCTGATCAATGAGACTTCCCCGAAAATTGACCCGGCTTTTAATTCCGCAATGGTGATCCTTTCCGGTTCCTGCAGGGAGATGTGCCCTTCCTTAACGCTGGCGGCGGTTAACTTGGTAATGCTGATAGCACCAGTCAGAACCACGAATAGTGCGGAGCCGCTGTCTCCTTCTGAAATAATGGTATCCCCTTCTTTGTATTTTTCGAAAATGCCACTTGTTTTTACCAGCTTGCCTTTTTCTTCGTCAGAAAATTCCCGGAAAAAAGGCAACCGTTCGATGAATTCAAGAATAGGGTTCTTTTCCAAATTACACCTCTCCGCCAATGAAATAAGTAAAACTCTCCGTGAGAGCCCTCCTACTATAAGAGATATGCAAACCTCTATGCATTATTTTTTTCTGATTTAATCTTATATTTTTTGGTCAGAATTTCAATAAAGGCCAGTGTTTCTTCTATTTGTCTTGAATTATCGCGCCTTTTAAAGATTTGGAGCGCCAGCTTTGCGTGCATGAGCGCATTTACTCCATCTCCCATTTCGTCATAAAGTTTTCCAACTTTGAAGTGAGTTTCAGCACTTTTATGATTGAAGGTGA
>PCTK01000006.1 GCA_002786505.1 Nitrospinae bacterium CG22_combo_CG10-13_8_21_14_all_47_10
TATTACACGCTCATGAAGTTTACGGAAGGGGACACCACAAGGGGCTGGGGTGATTTGCCTTTTTGTTTTTCTCAAGATTTTTACTCCCCTTTCTCGGAAGAGAGCTTTGCATAAGCCGTCGTTGCGAACGTAGTGAAGCAATCCAGGGAAAATCTGGATCTACCCTTGCAGGGCACAATCCCCGGCTTTGAGGACGAAGAGTAAAGTCTTGAGCTTCTGGATTCCCGCTTACACGGGAATGACGAGATTGCCCGTACCGGGGAGGTTCTAAAATAATTCCCCCCTGTCAGCAACCGTGATTGATGTCAAGGGTTAGTGGATAACTTATATTGAAAGTACTATCATAAATTTTGAAAAAAACGGGAGCAGTCTGAACACCGCTCCCGTTTCGGGTTGGAGCACCTGAGTCTGTATTCCCAAGCACCCTTTTCGTTTGAATAGGGTCATTCTTGCAGGAGCAACGACTTTCCCAGGTAGAGAAAAATCTTTGAGAACCAGAGATAGTTATTGTTCCTTGCTATCGGCGGTTACACATGGGGGTCTGGAAACCCTCCGCCATTCCATTTAAAGGGGGGAGGCGAAACAGCAGAGGGATATCCATCCATCTTGATTATGGCAAACCAGTATTGCAATTTCGTTTCAGAGGTGTCGCGGTTTTGTCACAGCAATCAATGAATCAGCGCCTAATGTTTAGTGCTTTTGCAGGCGGCGCATTCGCAAAGTTGGCGCAAGAGTTCGTGCGTATAAAGTCCTGTATTGTGTCCATCACTCCATTCAAACTGGATGGCATAAAGCCCTACCGCCTTGAGGTTTCGCGGACGAATTTCCTCCGGAATTGTTCCTGGGGCGATTAGCTTTTTGCCGCTCCATTCGTCAATGCAGTTTGCACACGGACAATTTTCCCGCAATTTCCTAACCGAATAAACCGACTCGTGCCCATCGCTCCAGGAAATACCCAGAGTGGACTCATCAATCTGTTTAATATTCTTTGGTGCAGGGGGATTCATAAAATGCTAATTCCTTTTGATCTTAAGAGTGACAGCTTTTCAGGCCAGGATTATTTTTGTAAATGAAAGATAGCGCGAAGAATCAAAAAAGGTTTTCCTCTAGCTTTTCCAGGCTAATTCAAACGATGCGGAGACTTTTTCACCACCGCTAGCCTGGTTGATACTGAGTTGAGCCGCTACCTGCCCCGCTAAAGCCTTGTAGGCCATGCTTGCAGGGGATTCAGGATTGGACATTACAATAGGAATGCCGGAGTCTCCACCCTCCGCGATCTCTGGGATAATCGGTATTTCACCAAGAAGGGGAATGCCAAAATTATCGGCCAGGGTTTTTCCGCCACCATGGCGAAAGATATAATGTTTCTTATCACAACCATCGCAGATGAAATAGCTCATGTTTTCTACAATTCCGAGCAAAGGCACCTTGACCTGCTGGAACATTTTGACTCCCTTGTCCGCGTCTATTAAACTCACTTCCTGCGGTGTAGTCACCACTACCGCTCCGGAAATAGGCGCCTTCTGGGTCAGGGTTAACTGCACATCGCCAGTACCCGGGGGCAAATCAATCACCAGATAATCCAATTCACCCCACTCCACGTTTTGCAAAAATTGCTGAATTATACCACCCAACATAGGTCCGCGAAGCATCAAGGGTTGGCCCTGCTTAGTCAGAAACCCGGCAGAAACCACTTTCAGGCCATATTTTTCATGGGGAAAAAATTTATTCTCCGATCCCACTTTCGGCGAAGAAATGGGAATGCCCATCATCTGCGGTATGCTGGGACCATAAATATCAGCATCCATCAATCCAACACGAGCACCCGTCAGGGATAAGGCAATCGCCAGATTGGTGCTCACTGTAGACTTCCCCACACCACCCTTCCCGCTCGCTACGGCGATGATATTTTTCACTCCGGTTAAAACCGGTTGCGAATGTTCGGTGGATCGGACAACCGCCGTCATGTTAACTTCAACTCGCTCAACCCCTTCAATGGCTTTGACTTTTGTTCCACATTCCGTGCGCAACTGCTCCTTCACCGGGCAGGCAGGTGTGGTCAATTCAACATCGAATTTGATGTTTCCGCCATCTATATGCAAATTTTTGACAAACCCAAGGCTGACAATATCTTTATGCAAGTCAGGGTCTTGAACCGTTTTCAATGCAGAGATTATTTTTTCTTGCAGTTTCGGGTCAGACATTAATCACTCCTTAAACTAAAATATTCCGATAGTGAAACCGGATTTTTATAATTGTGAGTCAAACTAAAGAGGGTTATCAATACCCTACCAGACACTATTGGATGAAATTCCCTTAAAAAAGATTTCAAGCCACTGAAATGAGTCACGTCAATAATTTCGGAGATTGGTTGGAGAGGTCTTTGTTAAACCTTGATTCTACTTGCTTTATAAATCTCCATATTGTATACAAGCAATTCAGACCTACAATATATGGACACCAGCGGCTTATTGAGAACGACAGATTTATAAGATTTTAAAAACAAAAAAGGGCTAACACTTTGAAATTATGATTCAAAATAAAAACTTCCCAACCAGGCTCAAAAACTTCTAGTTCAACGACTTTATAAGACCGCAAACGACAAACGTCAAGCCGAACCAATCATCTTTTCTTAAACTTCAACAACAACCCGGTATCACTTCATGGGCCAGGAAAAAACTTCTGACTTACAAGACGAAATAGAAAAAAGGTTTCTAACCTATGCGCTTTCTACTATCGTATCTCGATCTCTTCCTGATGTAAGGGATGGCTTGAAACCCATACACCGCAGGATTCTGTTTGCTATGGAAAGCATGGGAATGACTTCCGCGAGCAAGCATGTCAAATCCGCCAAGATCATCGGTGAAGTGCTCGGTAAGTACCACCCGCATGGAGATTCCTCCACCTATGAGTCGATGGTACGCATGGCCCAGGATTTTTCCATGCGTTATCCCCTTGTAGACGGAAAAGGAAATTTTGGGTCCATGGATGGGGATTCTCCAGCCGCCTACCGTTATACCGAGGGCCGTTTAACATCTATTACCTCCTATTTGTTGCGAGATATCAAAAAGGACACGGTGAATTTCCGTCCAAATTACGACAACACCCTGAAGGAGCCTGTCGTCCTGCCTTCCCGCATTCCCAATTTGCTGATTAATGGTTCATCGGGCATAGCGGTTGGAATGGCCTGTTCTTTTCCCAGCCATAACCTGACAGAAGTCATGTCCGCATTAATTTCGTTGATTGATTCCCCAGAGCAAACCGTGACTAATCTAATGAAACATATAAAAGGTCCCGACTTTCCCACTGGGGGAATTATTCTCAATAGCAAGACTGAGTTGCGGATGGCCTATGAATCTGGTTTGGGAGCCGTAAAAACTCGCGGGATGTGGAAGGTCGAGTCCCTGCCTCGTGGTAAAAAACAGATCATACTCACAGCCATTCCCTACAGCATTAACAAATCACGCTTAATCGAAAGGATTGCGGAAATCATCATCGCCAAAAAGCTCCCTCTCCTGACTGATGTGAGGGATGAGAGCGACGAGAAAGTTCGGGTTGTCCTTGAGATAAAAAGTACCGCCGATGAAAATAAGTTGATGAGCTATCTTTTCAAGCACACTGAACTTGAAAGTAATTTCCAAATAAACTTTAACTGCTTAAAACCAAATGGAGAACCTTCCCGCCTGTCCCTTCTGGAAATTTGCCAGGAATTTTTGAATTTTCGAGAACAGGTTGTCACACGAAGATTGGGTTTTGAGTTGGCTCTGCTTGAAAAGCGTCTGCACATTCTTACAGGGTTCGCAATAATCTTCAACGATCTGGACAAAGCCCTCAAACTGATACGATCGTCCAAATCCCGCAAGGAAGCTCACAGTAAACTGCAAGAGTACTTCAAACTTGATGACGAGCAAGTCAACGCTGTTCTGGAAATCCCCCTTTATCGACTGGTAGGAATGGAGATGGATAAGATTCTCCAGGAACAAAAAGAAAAGCTTGCGGAGCAAAAAAGAATCCGGTCCATCCTCGCGTCACCCAAAAAAATCTGGGCTGAAGTAAAAGAAGAGCTTGAGGAAATCAAGAGTAAACATGGGGACAAACGCCTAACCCAGATTAAAACCAGCGAAAGCATTGAATATAATGCAGAAGACTTTATTGAGCATGAGGATGTGCATATCATCCTCAGCCAGAATGGGTGGATCAGGAAATTAAAAAACCTGAATGATCCTTCCGGGCTTAAATTTAAGGAGAACGACCAATTACTAGACTCCCTGCAAACCAACACGCAAAACCTGCTTGCCCTGTTCACCACGTTTGGAACCGTTTATGTGTCCAGGGTCTACAATCTACCTTTCACAAGAAGTGGGTTTGGGGAACCCGTGCAAAGTCTGTTTAAATTTGGTGACGGAGAAAAGGTGGTTGGCATGCTAACGCTTCCACCTCCCGGTGAGGAGTCAGATTTACCCATTGAGGCAGGGCAAACTTCGATGGACTTCATCAAAAGCGGTAAACCTAAAGGAGGCAACCACGAACTCATGGTGGCCAGTGCCAATGGATTTGGTTTCCGATTTCCATCATCCAACCTGACCGAAACCACCCGGTCGGGGAGGAAGATCATGAACCTGAAGGATGGCGACAGTATGATCGGTTTCTCCCCGGTAACACACGACCATGTATTTTTAGCAACCGCCAAGGGGAAAGCAGTGGTCATTCCCACAGAGCAAGTTACTCAACTGACAGGATCAGGCAAAGGGGTAACCCTCATGAAACCGGGGGAAAGCAGTTTGGTCGGATTTAAATTAGTAAGCCTGAAAGATAAAGTCACCCTTGAGTTTGACTCTGGTGGCGACAAGGAAATCACCGTCAAAAGTGTCCGCCTATGCAATCGCGGCAGTCAGGGTGTGATAATTTCTAAACGCAAAACCATCCTCAAAATAAAATAAGCATTATGTCAAATTATAGATCTGAAGATATCCAGGTTCTGGAAGGACTTGAACCCGTTCGCAAACGTCCGGGCATGTATATTGGTTCCACATCGTCAACCGGCCTGCACCATTTGCTCTGGGAAATTCTGGATAACTCTGTCGATGAAGCACTCAACGGGCATTGCGATACCATCGAAGTAACTCTGGAAAAAGATCATGGCATCACCGTCAAGGATAATGGGCGGGGGGTGCCTGTAGACCTTTACCGCGCCACTAAAAAGAGCGCCATGGAAGTCCTCTTCACCACTTTGCATTCAGGAGGAAAGTTTGGACAGGACAATTATAAAGTCTCCGGTGGACTGCATGGTGTCGGGATGGCGGTTGTGTGCGCCTTGTCGGAAAACCTGGTTGCAACCTCCCGCCGGGATGGGTTTGAATGGAGTCAAGAGTATTCCAGAGGCAAACCGACAACAAAACTAAAAAAGGGAAAACCCACCCGAAACTACGGCACCACTATTTATTTTAAGGCCGATGGGCAAATTTTCCCAAAAACGGAATTCAATCCCAAACTGATTCTTGAACGGGCAGAATCCAAAGCCTTTCTCAATAAGGGGCTTAAAATAATCGTCCATGAAAACCAAAATACCCACACCTTTCACTATCCCGATGGGATTCAGGACTACATCAAAAAAATAGTTGGTCAAAAAGCCACCTTAATGGCCAAGCCGTTTTACGTTGAAAAAGAGGACAAATCGTTGAGATTAGAAACCGCATTTGTCTGGACCCCCAGTACTGAAACGCAGATTCTCTCATTTGCCAACTCTATTCGAACCATTGATGGAGGCACCCACGAGAATGGTTTCCGTAATGGCATCACTAAAGCAATCCGGACTTATATTAACAGACGCAAACTCCTTCCCAAAGGCATTACCAGTGTTACCGGCGATGATGTCCGGGAGGGTTTGGTTGCCATTGTGAATATTTACCTGCAAGGAGAGGTAGAGTTTCAAGGACAAACCAAAGGGCGATTAAATTCGGAAATTACCTCGCAGGTGGAGTCAGTGGTCAATCACACGCTTGAACACTATTTAAATGAAAACCAGAGTTTGGGAGATACAATCGCTAACCGCATTATTCTTTCCGCGCAGGCCCGCATCGCATCCCGCCAGGCCAAGGAAGCTGTTCAGCGAAAAACCAACATTTCACATCGGCTAAACTTACCGGGAAAACTTTCCGACTGTGCTACAACGGATAAGGACGAAGCCGAACTTTTTATTTGTGAAGGTGATTCCGCAGGCGGCTCCAGCAAACAGGCAAGAGACCGAAAAACCCAGGCAATCCTTCCCATTCGGGGGAAGATACTAAATGTCGAAACTGCAACCATGGCCAAGATTCTGGGCAATACGGAAATTCAAAATCTAATTTCTGCCTGTGGAACCGGAATTGGCAATAAATATGATTACAGTAAGCTTCGCTATGGCAAAATTATAATCATGACCGATGCGGATGTTGATGGAGCCCATATTTGTACCCTTCTCCTCACCTTTTTTTACAGGTGCCTTCCGGAACTTGTCGAAAAAGGGCACCTGTTCATAGCCCAACCACCTCTCTATCGTATTGATGCTGGCAAAAAACTGTTCTATGCGCTAACCGATGCGGAAAAGGATGAAATTATAGAAGAATTAAACGGCACTCCTCACGATATAGGCCGTTTCAAAGGGCTGGGAGAAATGCCTGCTTCGGATTTGAAAGAAACTACTATGAGCAAAAAATCCCGGACCCTGGTTCGGGTGACCCTAAGGTCTGCCGAGCAAGCCAGCAAAACCATTTGTGAGTTAATGGGCAAAGATGCTTCCTCTCGGTTCAAATTCATAAAAGAAAAAGCCGAATTTGTTCAGGACCTTGACGTTTAGGTCATTCCCGGTACTCTGCTACCTTTTTTTCGCTATTTGACTCATTTTCTTTTCTCCAACCTTTTCCGGGCCTCCCCACCAAAATTATAACTAGAATGTTTTCAATGCTTTTTGAGCAGGCCAGCCATTGATTCAACTTGAGTTTTACTCTCCTTGGTAGTAGGATAATCCATACATCCTTAAATTTTAAAATGACGGAAAACGGGAATATGTCCATTTTTTCCAAACTGAAAAAACAAGACAACCCTGAAGAAATTCCCCCAAATTCTGAATCCCCTGCGGATTCAAATGGGTCCGAATTCTCTGAGGACCCATCGGAAAGACTTTCCAGCATATGCTCACCTGACACCGACGCGCCTGCTCTTAACCGCCGTGCAGTGGATAAAACTCTTGGCGAAGAAGCCGAGCGAGGAAGGAGATCCAGTGACCGAACCCGCCCCCTCATCAATAAGATTTTATCTGGAGAGAGCATGGCAAATATCCTGTTTTGCCTTACGGATGAACTCAAAAATATTTTCGACTGTCAGGCAGTGACCATCTACGCCATCGACCGGGAAAAAAGGCAGATCTACTCAAAAAATTTCAAGGCCGATAAAGTCGAAGAAATACGGCTGGACATATCCACTCGAAGCCTTGCGGGGTTTGTCGCCGCGACAGGCAAGACGCTTAACATAACAGATGCCTATGATGACAAAGAGTTAAAAATATATCACCCCGATTTAAAGCTGGATAAAGCCTGGGATCTACAAATTAATTTCAAAACCAAATCAGCACTGGTGGTGGCCCTTCCTTACAACAAAAGATTGATGGGAGTGCTGGAATGCCTGAACCACGATTCAGGAGAAAAATTTGGTGACGGTTATGCCCGTCAGGCCAAAGAACTATCAACAACTCTTGGGCACGCCCTGGTTAAACTGGAAGTTGAGGAAATAGAATCCCGGTTGCGGGATACCGAACATGCAATCCATTCCGCCGAAACCATTGATGAAATTCTTCTCGAGTTGCAACAACCCATCCTGCAACTGTTTGACTCTGAATTAATCACTATTTATGCCGTGGATGAAATTCACAATGAAATATACTCGAAAGTCAAATCGGGTGAACAAATCAATAAAATCAGGGTTCCAATTTCCACAAAAAGTATTTCAGGTTGTGTTGCCCTGACCAAAAAACCGCTAAACATCAGCGATGTTTACAATCCCGAAGAACTCAAAAGCTACCATCCTGAACTAAACTTTGATAGTTCATGGGACAAGAAAACCGGCCTGCGTACAAAATCCATGCTCGTATACCCCTTGCTTCAAGGTGAAAGCCTGATGGGAGTCATGCAGTTAGTGAATAAAAAACGTGGCGACCGGTTCACCGACTGTGATGAGCGTAATGCCAAAATCATTGCCCAAACGCTTGCTTTGGCCTTCTTCAACCAACA
>PCTK01000139.1:0-5002 GCA_002786505.1 Nitrospinae bacterium CG22_combo_CG10-13_8_21_14_all_47_10
AAAGCGTCACCAACGCGCTCATTGTCACCATATTGATGTACTCGCCCATGAAGAACATGGCAAACTTCATACCCGTATATTCTGTATGGAAACCGGCCACGAGTTCCTGCTCCGCTTCCGGCAGATCGAAAGGAGCCCGGTTGGTCTCCGCAATACCGGCGATAAAAAACAATAAAAACGCCAAAGGCTGAACGAGGATAAATGGATAGGCCTGCTGAGCCTGAACCATATCTACCAGACTCAAGGAACCTGTTAGCACGATGATGCTCAACGCCGAAAGTCCCAGCGTCAACTCATAACTGATCATCTGGGCGGAAGAACGCAAGCCGCCCATCAGAGAATATTTATTATTCGATGACAATCCGGCAAGAACCATTCCATAAATACCCATCCCCGAGATCGCGAACACGAACAAAATTCCGCTGTTCACGTTGGCTCCCCACAACTCAATGTTCTGACCGAACACCTCGAACGGCTCGCCAAAAGGAATCACCGCAAACCCGACAATCGCCGTAACCACCACCACTGCCGGAGCCAGGTGAAATAAAAACTTGTCCGCTGAAGTCTGGATGATGGATTCCTTGAACAATAATTTCACGGTATCCGCCAACGGCTGGCCAAAACCAAAAGGCCCCACCCGGTTCGGTCCCAAGCGAACCTGAAACCGACCCATCAAACGCCTTTCCAGCCAAACCAATAAAGGGACTACAGACATAACGCCAACCGCAATGACCACGGCCTTGACGCTACCTACGATCAGGGGAATATTCTCGTTCAAAAAAAGAACAATAAAGTCCCAAGTCATATTGAATATTTCAGTCATCCAGTCCAAACTTTAACCGCTCCAAAAATTTTAACGATCTACAACAACACCTAAACTTTTTTAACTTCCACCCATGCCGGGCCGCCATCAGCGCCGATCAACCTATTCACTCCCTGCCAATCCGAAACTCTGGGAACCACAACACCGCCAGCCTGGCAACGGCTACCGACACTAGCGATGGCTTCCAACATCGCATCTTCAGCCGAAAGCAGGACGGTGTCGCCATCCTGAATAGCAAGCCTTTTAGCATCTTCTTCATTCAAATGCGCGGTAAAAGGCAAAAAGTGATGCGCCAGTTTCGAGGAGGCGTCAAGAATTTTGTCATGCGAAAACAGGAACGTGGATACACGAAGCCGGAGGCTTCCGTTTTTCCCTGTACCCGCCGGTTGATCAGTAACCGGTTCATCGGCAGAAGCAATGGCTTCCCGGTTGCACCCGGTTTTACCCACCGTCCTTCTACTGATTCCCTGATAACCCGGAACTTTCCGGGCGATTTCTTCGGTCACATCCAAAGCCTTTCCGTAGGTGGTTTCATCTCCCATCGCGTTGAGCATCAGGCTGATGATTTTCCAGTCCGGGGCATGGGCGGCTTCCAGCGCCTTTTTTCTTGCCTGCACCCGACCGCCAATATTGGTGGTCGTGCCTTCATCATAACCAGGACCGTTTGAAGGCAGAATAAGATGCGCCAGTTCCGTCGTTTCAGTTTCCAGCATGTCATGCACCACTAACAGGTCCAGCTTTCTCAAAGCAGACGCTACCCGCGTCCCACCAGGAAAATCAACCACCGGATTAGAACGATGGATCAACAGGGCCTTCAACTCTCCCGCCTCAGCGCGGGCGATCATTTCCAGCGCAGAAAAACCTTTGGCCGTCGGAGCGTTTTCTCCCCATTGATTTTTTATTTCCTCGTGATTTGCCACCGACACTCCGCCCGGATAAAAATCGGGGAGAAGTCCCATATCCATAGCTCCGACAGCATTGGTCATCGGAGCCGCAGGTATGGCGCCGCATTCCATGGTCGGAACTTTAGCGATCAACTTCAGCAGACGCTTGACCCGCAAAACCGCGTCTCCGGAAAGAGCCGATGGATTGTACACCACACAAATTTTCATGCTCGAGCGCACCGTCTCGACCAACGCCTTCATGTCTTCCGCGGAAATTCCGGCACGGTCCAGACCATCATCTTGAGTCGGCGCAGGCTCGCCCAACTCACGGGCCAAACCATTGGCCAGGGCAGAGATAGCCAAAGCCTCAAAACCCACCTTGTACCGCACCGACCGCGCTGAGTATTTATCCAGCATAATTTTTTGATCATTCAGGCTAACCAGTCGGGTTCTCCCGCTGGTCACTGCTTTTTTAATTCGAAGATCGAGAATGGGCAGTTCTTCTGTAGGGTCACTGGCAATCAACAAAACCACGTTGGCCGTTTCAATCTGCTCGACCCCGTAATGGTCAACAGGAAGACCCGGTGTATCCCGATAAGGCTTGTGGTCTATATTGTTGGAGCCCAGGCCCTGGCGGAACAGTTTCTGATAAAGATAATTTTCCTCATTGGTGCCATAGGGAGAGCCGATGAAGCCAACACTTTCAGGCCCGTGTTCTTCAGCAATTTTTTTAAACGCCTCCACCACCTTGGCAGTAACCTCTTGAATGGTGCAGTCATGAGGAAAAGTCGGAAACGAAGTTGGCTTGCCGCCGCCCTTACTGTTTTCCCTGGCAACCAGGATTTTATTTTTACTATGCACAAAATGGTGACCCCATCTGCCCTTGTCGCAAATCCAACCATCGTCCACCGCATCATTGGGACGCGCTTCAACACGCAAGAGCTCGTTAAGACGGGTACCCATCGTAATATTACAGTTGCACCCGCAATGGGCACAAAGGGTTTGCGCGTTGGTCAAATCCCATGTTCTGGCCTTAAAACGAAAATCCGTATTGGTCAACGCCCCGACCGGACAAATATCAACGACATTGCCTGAGAAGCGGGTATCGTAAGGTTCGTTATTAAAGGTGCCAACCTCGTTATAAAAACCCCGGTTCAGCATGACCAACCCCCGGCCCTGCTCGATCCGTTCGCTATAAGCCGTGCACCGTTGGCAGGCAATACAACGTTCCCGGTCGATGGTGATAACCGGGCTGAGCGGAGTCGCCTTGGCATTATTATGCCGGTGGAACTCCATGCGGGTTTCCGGCGCGCCATACTTGAAGGTGTTGTCCTGCAAAGGACATTCACCGCCCTTGTCACAAACCGGGCAATCCAGGGGATGGTTGAGCAAAGTAAATTCCAAAACACCCTTCTGCGCTTTTTCCACCTTTTCGGTAGTGGTTTTGACCACCATATCCGGCATGACATCCATCGTGCAGGCGGTCATCAGTTTTGGCATCTTCTCAACTTCCACCAAACACATGCGGCAACAGCCGAGCGGACCAATCTTCTCGTGATAACAGAAAACGGGGATGTCCACATCCACCTGCTTGGCCGCATCAACCACCTTGGTGCCTTTGGGAACCGTCACCGACTTCCCATCAATCGTCAAAGTTACTTCATTGTCGGACATAATTGCCTCAAACCGAACCTACCGGTGCGTTTTTAAAATATTCTTCATATTCAGAACGGAAGTGTTTGATACTGCTCACAACAGGCGACACGCAGGCATCCGCAAGCGGGCAAAAGGTTTTAAAACTCATATTGTCGCAAATATCTTCCAGTCTGCTGATGTATTCCAATTGTCCCTTGTTCTGCAAGATCCGTTGAACAATCTGATGAAGCCAGCGCGTACCCTCGCGGCAAGGTGTGCATTTCCCACACGACTCGTGCATATAAAAGCTGATCAAGCGCAGAGTAGTCTCAACAATATTGGCTTTATTGTCGATAACGATCAACGCCCCTGACCCCAGCATGGTTCCCGCGGCGGCCAACGATTCATAATCGTAAGCAACATCTACACTGGAAGCAGGAAGCATGGGGACAGATGAACCGCCGGGTATGAACGCTTTCAGTTCGTTGTCATCGCGGATTCCCCCAGCCAGGTTATAAATAATTTCCCGGGTCGAGGTACCCAACACCACTTCATAGTTGCCCGGTCTTTTTACATGCCCGGAAACACTGACCAGTTTAGTGCCCTTGCTTTTTTCAGTTCCAAAGGACGCGTATTTCTCCGCGCCTTCATTGACGATATAAGGAACAACACAAAGAGTTTCGACGTTGTTGATGACCGTTGGCTTGGCATACAAGCCTTCTACAGCCGGGAAAGGGGGTTTCATCCTCGGCTCACCCCGTCCGCCTTCGAGAGAATTAAGCAGAGCCGACTCCTCACCGCAGATATAGGCCCCGGCACCAAGGTGGGTATATATTTCCAGGTTGAATCCAGAGCCCATAATGTTTTTTCCGAGATAACCTTTGGCATGCGCCTCTTCAATGGCCTTATCCATGATGAAACTCAAATCATGGAATTCCCCACGCATATAAATGTATCCGGTTTCGATTCGACAGGCATAAGAACAGAGGATCATTCCCTCAATCAACATATGCGGATTCTTGAGCAGGAGTTCCCGGTCTTTACAGGTTCCCGGTTCCGACTCGTCAGCGTTGCAACAGAGATAACGGGGAAACACATCCTTGGCAAGAAAACTCCATTTCAGTCCCGTCGGGAATCCCGCACCGCCACGCCCGCGCAAACCGGAAGCCTTAACCATCTCAATAATTTCTTCCGGTTTCCGGGCGAAGGCTTTCTTTAAGGACTGATACCCGCCCTGCTCTTCATAGACCTTCATCGTATGAAGGTCCTGCAAATTTATGTTTTTAAAAAGAATCTGAGTCATCCGTTAGTCCAAAGAACCGAGAATCTGATCGATGCGTTGCTCGGTCAAGTTCCCATAATAAGTGTCGTTGATACGCATCATCGGCGCATTCGCGCAGTCTGCCAGACATTCTTCCCGATGGAGGGTAAACTTTTCGTCCGCTGTCGTTCCTCCCACCTTGATATTTAGTTTTTTTGCTGTGTACTCAAGCAGTTTGTCGCAACCGTTCAACTGGCAACTGATGTTTATGCAGAAAAGGATCATATATTTCCCGACCTTTTCAGTGTGGTACATCGTATAAAAAGACATGACCGACTGCACATAGGCTGGCGAACAATCCAGCTTTTGGCTGATCGCCACCATAGCCTCCGGCGAGAC
>PCTK01000139.1:5057-5539 GCA_002786505.1 Nitrospinae bacterium CG22_combo_CG10-13_8_21_14_all_47_10
AAAGGGTATTTGGCTAAAATACCTGCAATTTCTTCTTCCTGCTTTTCAGAAAACGTAAACCCAGCCATTAACAAATACCTTTATAAAAATTCATCCGCCTTTGAAATTAGCCCGCATACTACATGAGCAAAAGCCAATCCCCCCAACCCCGCATTATATTCTACCTTAGCCTTCGTGCCCCGGGGTAGAACGGGTAGAAGCAGTTCGCTGTCCAGCTTTTCCGACTTACGCAAAGGGCCCTCTACGAAGAGGGCTTTGCATAACCCCCCTGACCCCCCTTGACAGGGGGGAATTATTTTAGAACCTCCCCCTGATAAGGGGGATTGAGGGGGTTGCTTGCATGCTGTCTGAACTTCCGTGATATTTTACCTTAAACTTCGTGCCCGGTACTTCGTAAAAGGGGAGCAAATCTTATTCAAGGCTGGCCCCACGCCCAGTGGTTAGCGGTCGACTTCCCCCATTACAATATCAATACTGCCAAT
>PCTK01000139.1:5563-8277 GCA_002786505.1 Nitrospinae bacterium CG22_combo_CG10-13_8_21_14_all_47_10
ACAGCCTTCCATCATTTTGCACATACCGGGTATCGCCATGAACGAAGGCGCGCGAAGCTTGACCCGGTAAGGAACGTTGGTACCATCGCTGACGATATAAAATCCCACCTCACCCCTTGCCCCTTCGATGGGCACATAGGTCTCGCCTTTCGGGACACTGATCCCTTCGGATACCAGTTTAAAATGGTGGATCAACGCCTCCATGCTGGTATGCAGAGTTTCCCTGGGCGGAAGAGAGACTTTGTTGTCCGGTGTCTTGAAATCTCCGCCCGGCAGTTTTTCCATAGCCTGCTTGATGATGATCCGGCTCTGCCGCATTTCCTCAACCCGCACACGGTAGCGGTCATAAATATCCCCGTTTTTCAGGACGGGAACATCAAAATTGTAGTTATCGTAACCACTGTAGGGCTTAGACTTTCGAATATCCCAGTTAACCCCTGAGGCCCTCAATGCTGGTCCGCTCAAACTCCAGTTGATGGCTTCTTCCCTTGTGAACACACCAACCCCCTCAGTCCGGTCCACCCAAATGGGATTTTTCGTCAGCAACTTTTCATACTCATCCACCTTGGCAGGAAAGTAATCGATAAAATCCCGGATGCCATCCAGCCATGGCCGTGTCGCATCTTTCGCCACACCGCCGACACGGATATAACTGGTCATCATGCGCACACCGGAAATCTCTTCATTAAGATCAAGAATCATCTCTCGCTCACGCCAGCAATACAGGAAAACCGTCATCGCACCAATGTCCAGGGCATGTGTTCCCAGCCACACAAGATGGCTGGCAATGCGGGACAGCTCGCACATGATAACCCTGAGAGCCTGAGCCCGTTCGGGGATTTCAATGTCCAACAACTTTTCCGTCGACAGGCAGAAGGCCAGATTGTTGCCCGGTGGATTGAGGTAGTCAAGCCGGTCGGTTATCGGGATGACGTGAACGTATCTTTTATTTTCGCAGGTTTTTTCGATGCCGGTGTGCAGGTAGCCGATTTCCGGTTCAGCGGTTTTCACCACTTCACCATCCATTTCAAGAATGACGCGGAAGACGCCGTGGGTACTCGGGTGCTGGGGACCCATATTAAGGGTCATCGTATCTTTATCGCGTTCCAGCAGTCCTTGTTCAGTTACGCTCACGGGTCGCCCTAACGAGTCGGTGGTTTCGATTTGACCAGATCACTTTTAAAATCCCGGTTGTACGAGAAAGTGACGGTCTCTGTGGTTAAAGGATAATCTTTTCTAAGCGGGTAGCCGGCCCATTCTTTGGGCATGATCAGTCGTTCATTTTTTGGATGCCCTTCGACATGAATTCCGAACATATCGAACAGTTCCTGCTCCGGGTACAACGCCCCCTTCCAGAATTCTGAGACAGTGGGTACGGAAGGATTGTCTTCCTCTATGCCAACACGGATACGAATGGAATGCTGATGGTCGATGGAGTGGAGATTGTAAACTGCTTCGAAGCGCGGTTCCCGTTCTTCATTCAGGTAATCCACCCCGCATACGTCAGACAGGTAATCGAACTTCAGGGATGGGTCATCCTTGAGAAAACCCGCCACCTTTTGCAGACGGTCGGGAGCCACAAAAATCACCGCGTCGCCCTGTGGCAGGGCCGTATCTTGTATATCGTCGGGAAAGCTGGCCTTCAGTTTCTCGACGATTTCCGCACTCGTCATGCCACCCTCTTTTTGGCCTTGTCGGTGCCCGCTTCCGCCATGATCTTTTCCTGAAGTTTGATCACGCCATAAAGCAGAGCTTCAGGGCCGGGAGGGCATCCGGGAACATATACATCCACCGGCACCACACGGTCCACCCCTTGAACTATGGAATAATTATTGAAAACCCCGCCGCAGGAAGCACAGGCCCCCATGGAAATCACCCACTTCGGCTCGGGCATCTGGTCAAAAATTTGTTTCAGTATCGGTGCCATTTTCTGTGAAACCCGTCCCGAAACGATCATCAAGTCTGCCTGGCGCGGAGATGCGCGGAAAACTTCCGCCCCGAAACGTGCCGCATCCCAACGCGAATTGGCCATGGCCATCATTTCAATGGCGCAACAAGCCAGCCCGAAAGTCGCGGGCCACAAGGCGTTCTTCTGTGCCCAGCCGACAACCTTACCCAACCTGGTCGTCAACACCGTGTCATACAAGGACCCTGCGTATTCATGATCCAGGGCCTCAATGGTATCCTTAACATTCAACCTTAGATTGTTGACTTCGGCCTCAAAAGTTTCGGCCGCATCTTCGATCAATCCCATTCCAATCCCCCCCGTCCCCAAATATAGACGTATGCGATCCCCAGAATGATTATGAAAATGGCCATTTCCACCAACCCGAACAACCCCAGTTCACCCAGTGCCACCGCCCATGGGTACATAAACACCACTTCCACATCAAAAATGATAAAAAGCATGGCAATGGTGGCAAACCGCACCGGATAACGGCCCTTGGCCTCTTCGGTCGGGATTATACCACATTCATAGGGGAGCATCTTTTGCGGGCTTGGGTTCCGTGGACCCAGCACCGTAGACAATGCCAGTAAAGCCCCAACCACTACAAGAGCAACCACCGCGAACAATGAGATGTAGAAATATTCAGCCATTTAATACCTTAAAACCGCTTCCTGCCTGATAATACCGGGAGATTCTTCGCTTACGCTCAGAATGACATGCAGAAACCATCGTATTGTCATCCTGATGAGCCTTGGCGAAGAAGGAT
>PCTK01000155.1:0-5398 GCA_002786505.1 Nitrospinae bacterium CG22_combo_CG10-13_8_21_14_all_47_10
AAGCCTTTTACCTCATACAAAGTTTATAACGGCAATCTCTTTGAGCAGGTGGACAAGGCGGTTGCATTTGTGTTGGACATTCTCAAGCAGGCGGTTATTCAGCAGGAACATACGCCGCAATTCAAGCGACCGTTTGAGATCCCGATCTTTGCGATTCAGGAGGCGATTGTCAACGCGCTTGCCCACAGGAATTACAACGTGACTTCCGGTGTGCAGGTTATGGTTTTCAGTGATCGGCTGGAAATATGGAATTCAGGGAGCCTGCCTCCGGAACTTGGTGTTGAGGATTTAAGAAAGCCGCATACTTCGTATCCTGCCAATCCGTTTCTGGCGAACGCGCTATATTTTGCGGATTATATTCAGAAGATGGGTTCTGGTACTCTTGAGATGATCGAACAGTGCCGGGCGCAAAACGCTCCCGATCCAGAATTCGTATTGATTCGTAATGTGGAATTCAGGACGATTTTGCCAAGAGATATGTTTACTGCCGATGCATTAACCAATATGGGGCTGAATGAGCGCCAGATTAAAGCAGTAACATATGTCAAAGAAAAGGGCAGGATAACTAACCGGGAGTACCGACAACTGAACAACATTTCAGATGAAGGTGCAAGACGAGATTTGAGTGTTCTTTTAGAAAAGAAGATATTCAGAACACAGGGCAGAGGCAGAAGTTCAAGCTATATTTTGTAAGACGCTTTTGGCGAATCTGTGGCGACTGGTTGGTGATTGTGGCGATTAGTTGGCGATTAGCGTTAAGACATTCAGAAAGTCAACGGGACAAAGGGGACATTAAAGGGATACAAACGGGACAGGCGATTTCGCCGAGTTTTCTGTGGCTTTTTGGCATGGCCCGTTCGCTTCGAATCGAATAATGGATATTCGTCCAAGGCCTGAAGACTGCATAAAGTGGGCGCAAAAACGCGTCTCCTTGGTTCGCCAAACGTTATGTGTCAGGATAGAGAGGTTGTCATATGAAGAAGTTTGATCTCAATATCGAGAAAATTCTTGAAGATTGGGAGATGCATCATGCGATTAGGGAAATAATCGCGAATGCGTTAGACGAGCAGTTATTAACGAAAACGGATGACGCTATAATTTCTAAAAAGGGAAAATCTTGGATCATCCGTGACTTTGGTCGCGGGTTAAAGTATTCACACCTGACGCAA
Source organism: Nitrospinae bacterium CG22_combo_CG10-13_8_21_14_all_47_10 (assembly GCA_002786505.1). Classification (GTDB taxonomy): domain Bacteria; phylum Nitrospinota; class Nitrospinia; order Nitrospinales; family VA-1; genus LS-NOB. The sequence goes on from PCTK01000155.1 coordinate 1,170, forward strand.
AATGAAAATCCAGAAAAACTTTCCAACGGCAATGTTATTGGAAAGTTTGGTATTGGATTGAAAGATGCACTTGCAACCTTTGACAGAAGAGGAGTGATTGTTTCTGCAAAATCACGACACGCCCGCATATCCATAGAAAGGTCTCCGAAGCAGGGATTCCAAGACATTCAAACATTACATGCAGTAATTTTAGACCCTACTGATAAAAACTTTATAGGTACAGAGTTCGAGCTAAAGGGTGTAACAGGCACCGATGTTGGCACAGCGAAAAAGCTATTTCTGAAATTCTCTGGCGAAGAGGTCATAGAAACGACAAAGCAAGGGCAAGTTGTTAAACGAAACGGAAAGCATGGAAACATTTATATAAACGGCGTAAAAGTATCAGTAGAAGATAATTTTTTATTTAGCTACAACATTACGAAGTTAAGCTCACCAATTAAGAAGGCTCTCAATAGAGAGCGGTCTAATGTTGGCAGAAGCGCCTATGCGGAATCTGTTAAAAAGATATTGCTCTCATCAAAGGAAGAAGAGGTTGCAGAAATTCTGGCAAAGGATTTACCGAATATTAGCAGAGGTATTGCGCATGATGAGTTGACGTGGGTCGATGTTCAAGAACACTCAGTTAAGATTTTGAATCTGAGAGGAAAATATATTTTCGTTACTTCTATTGAGGCAATGCAGCATCCTGACATGATTGACCATGCGAAAGATAGTGGTCATGAGGTCATCATCATACCCGAAAACTTAAAAGAAAAGATTCAAGGAGCCAGAGATTTATCTGGAAATCCAATTATCGATATCGGTCAATTTGTTGAAAATTACAATGATAGTTTTGAATTTAACTTTATCAATCCAGAAAAATTTAGTAACAAGGAAAGAATGGTTTATCAGTTTACGCCTAAGATACTCAAATTATTTGGTCGGGTTCCAAAAAAAGTCAAAGAAATCAAAATATCCTCTACTATGAGGAAGGATTTTTATGGCGAAACGAAAACTCTTGGTTGCTGGGATCAGAAAACAAGCTCAATTGTTTTAGCTCGCAAAACATTGAAATCACTTTCAACCTACTCTGGTACTCTGATTCATGAGCTAGTACACGCCGAGACTGGGTATGGTGATGTTACTAGAGCATTTGAGAGTTCGTTGACTGAAAAGATTGGTGACTTTTGCAACCGCATCCTTAAAAAGTCAGAATAGCGAAACAGTACTCGCAATAATACCAGCATATAACAATCGTATGCACACGGACAGCAAAAGCGCCGCTTTTTGCTACCGGTAATGCATAAAGGGGTTACCCATTAGTACCCCATTCGGGGCATGAAGGCTAGGGATATAACTCAGGCTCCGTGTCAACAGATAAACTTCTCCCTATCCTCATGCAGGCGACGTCTACATAAAGTGGGCGGAGCGCAACGAACACGATTTAAAGCCCTATCACTATGGGCTTGTTTTGACCAACTAAGAAGAGCGTACTATGAAGATCGGCATTATTATTTCAAGCAACGATGCGGAAACATGCTGGAACGCTCTGCGCTATGCTAACTTTTGCCTCGGGCAAAAGGACGAGGCCAAGGTCTTTCTTATGGGCAAAGGCGTTGAATACCAAAAAGTTGCCACGGACAAATTTAATACTGTTGAACAGGCCGAGAAGTTTCTCAAATCTAGCGGCAAGATATTTGCTTGCGGCACCTGCATCAAGTCCCGGGAACAGGAAGAAAGCGAAATGTGCCCAATCTCGACGATGAAGGACATGCACGACATTGTGAAGGAAAGCGATAGGGTAGTGACATTTTAATGGACCTCAGGGATGAGTTGGCCATACAACGAACGATCTTGGCGAACCAGCGCACGTTACTGTCGTTTTTTACCGCATCCCTGGCTATCGCGGTTGCAGGCGTTACGCTGATTCGCTTTTTCGAGGGCCACTGGGCTCATTGGGCAGGATGGGCATTGTTGCCTTGCGCTGTGATTCTTTTTATATACGGGTTCAAAAACTATTTTTCACATAAGCGCACTATTGCAACGGCATACGAATCCCGGATCGGATCTCAATGAGAGTGAGCTATGAATGAAGAAAATTATAAAAAGTTTCCGCAGAATAAGAAATTAAAAGGGATATCTTAATGGACAGCAATATATTAGTGGCGGCTATAACATCATCCAGCGCGATTTTGGTGGCCGGTAACGTTTTATCTAACCAAGAGGCATCAGTTTGAGGCCGAAGGCGGTTGACTCGAAATCAACTGTACCTGTGAGGGTACCGGGGGTTCGAATCCCCCCCTCCGCCTGCCCGCCGCGGGGGCAACTGGCAATAGCTTGTTGGGCCGAGAGAATGTTTGCCGGCAAGATAAAGATATTGCAGTTATCCGCGGAGATTCTCCGCCAATATTGAAAATAAAGAGGTTTAGAGGATTTAAGGTCGATTTAACCTTGAATCTTGGGACAGATGAATCTAGAATACAGCACGCTATGATTGTGGTCGGGACCAACGTCGGTAGCTCTTAATAAACGGACGTGTTCTCGGCCTTTTTTGTTAGAATAAGACCCGGGCCCTGCTCCTGATATTAGGAGGCAATTGGGCAAATGTTATTTTTTGCCGGATAAATAATATGGCGCCCTATGCTTTTAGCGGGAGAGGTGGCCGAGCGGTTGAAGGCGCACGCTTGGAAAGCGTGTGTAGGTTTACCCCTACCGAGGGTTCGAATCCCTCCCTCTCCGCCACTGCTTGAGGGGCAACTGGCAATAGCTCGTTGGGCCGAGAAAATGTTTGCCAGCAAGATAAAGATATTGCAGTTATCCGCGGAGATTCTCCGTCTGCTTGCCGCAGGGGCAACTGGCAACGGCTTATTTAGCAGAGATTAATGGTTGCTCGCAAGTTAGAGCAATTGCATATTTCCTGTGGAGGAACTCCACTAAAATATTGGCAGTTTTGTTGGGCCTCACGCAACGTGGCTTTGTGAAACCCGTCAGATCCGGAAGGAAGCAGCGGTAGCAAAATCCCATGTGTGCTGTGAGTTCCCCAACAACTCTGCCTTATAATCCAACACAGGGAACCACCCCAGCTCTTCTTTAAAAAGAAGGGCCCAATAAACTTTGCTGGCGATCAGCGGTACCCTGCAAACCGTCAGCCCTCTGAAATAATGGACTTCCAGGTTTCAGCCAGAAAATGGCGTCCCCAGAAATTTAGTGAATTGGTTGGACAGGAGCATATTGTCCGAACTCTTTCCAATGCCATTGAGATGAACCGTGTCTCGCACGCGTTCTTGTTTTCTGGAACACGCGGAGTTGGAAAAACCACTACAGCGCGAATTTTAGCGCGGGTGCTCAATTGCGAAAAAGGACCGACCGTAGAGCCTTGCGGTACCTGCAGTTTTTGCATGGAAATAACACAAGGCAACTGTATTGATGTTCAGGAAATCGACGGGGCCTCTAATAATGGGGTCGCTGAGGTTCGTGATCTTATTGATAATGTGCAATACGCCACATCCTCCGCGCGCTACAAAGTCTATATCATTGATGAAGTTCATATGCTCTCGAAAAACGCGTTCAACGCTTTGTTGAAAACGCTGGAAGAACCACCGCCCCGTGTTATTTTTATTTTTGCCACCACCGAGTTGATCAAAATTCCAGAAACGATCCTTTCCCGTTGCCAATGTTTCGAGTTCAAACCGCTGTCAAATGTCCAGATCACCAAACAACTGGAGTTGATCTGCGGGCAGGAGGGAATTAAAATTGATGAAAAAGGGTTGGAAGAGATTTCCAAAATTGGTGCTGGCAGTATGCGTGACGCGCAAAGCCTGTTAGACCAGGTTATTGCTTACAGCGGCAAAGAGGTCGATACCGATTCGGTAGAGTCGGTGCTCGGCATTGTCGGGGGAACCACTCTGGAGCTTTTTGCCGAGCGTCTTATAAAACGGGAGCCAGCCGAACTGATTGCTCTGGTTCAGGAGGTCGCCAACCAGGGCAAAGACCTGGCCCTGTTTTGTCGCAGTGTCATGGAATATTTAAGGAATCTGCTGATGGTCAAAGTTGCCCGCAATCCGGAAAGTTTGCTGAACACGCAAACCTGCAATCTGGAGGTTTTAAAAAAACACGCGGAAGGGTTCCATGCAGACGAGTTGCAACAAATGTTTACCATCCTTTCCCGTGCTGATGCTGAAATGAAGCGCAGTTCCCTGGCGCAGATGGTTTTTGAAATGGCTATTCTGAGATTGACCGAAACCCGGCCC
>PCTK01000155.1:5445-7727 GCA_002786505.1 Nitrospinae bacterium CG22_combo_CG10-13_8_21_14_all_47_10
TCCGCCGACCCGGCTGGTTGCGCCATCATCGGCTACGCCTGTATCGCAAAGTGATTCAAACACCGTGAACAGCGGGCCATCGGAGGCCCAGCCAGAAAATGGTTCTTTTGAATCTTCGATCTGGGCCAGGGTGCGTCAGGAAGTTTCCCGGAAAAGAGCCGCTTTCGAACATTATCTGGATAAGTGCCAGGTGCTTGCGCTGGACGAGAAAGAAATTCGCCTGATGTTTTCAGATTCGTTTACCCTTGAAATGGTTGAGAGTCCGGAAAATGTTCAGTTCATCAAGGACATGGTCAAATCAGTCAGTGGTCATGAGGTGCAGGTGATCCTGAGTCTGGGTGAGGCTCAGCCGACCCCGGCCCCTTCTACACCGGAAAAAAAAAACTTAAATAATGATGACCAGGGCAGACAGAAAACCGAATCCGAAATCATTCAGGATGCTTTGGACATTTTCGGAGGCATTGTAGTGAAATGAAAAACAGGTGCTTTGATGAGCGATAAAGGCTGGCTTTCGTTATTTAAACAGGCGCAGGACATGCAGTCCAAGCTTGCCGAAATTCAGGCGGGCCTCGCTGAAAAAACGGTCGAAGTGTCTACGGGCGGCGGTATGGTGAAGGTGGTTGCCAATGGACTCAGTGAAATTATTTCGGTTCATATTGACGATGAACTGATCAATATGAACGACCGGGCAATGCTTGAAGACCTGATTACTGGCGCCATGAATGAGGTTCACAAAAAAGTGAAGGAACTGGCGCAGGATGAAATGTCCAGGTTGACCGGCGGCCTTAAAATCCCCGGACTCTTCACATGATGGCCACACCGTGAAAAGACCCCCCGCAGTTACAGACCTCATAGATGAGTTGAAAAGGCTTCCTGGCATTGGTCAGAAAACAGCCGAACGCCTGTCTTTTTTTCTTCTGCGAGGGAAAGCCGAGCAGGCCAATAAACTTGCTACAGCCATTCAGAACCTTAAGGAAAAGATTGTTCTCTGTTCAGTTTGCCATGGCATCACCGAGTCCGATCCCTGCGATATTTGTTCAGATACTTCCCGCGACCATTCACAGATTTGTGTGGTGGAAGAACCCCACGATGTTTATGTGATGGAAAACATGGGTTATTTCAAAGGCGTTTATCATGTGCTGATGGGGGTGATTTCCCCGCTTGATGGAATTGGACCGGATGACCTTAACATCGAAGCCTTGAAAGAAAAAGCCGGTAAGCCGGGTATCCGTGAAGTCATCCTGGCCACCAATCCAGATATGGAAGGCGAGTCGACAGCCGTCTATATTTCCAAGGTCTTAAAACCTTTCGGGGAGGTTAAAGTCACACGAATCGCCCGTGGCCTGCCGGTGGGTTCCGATATTGAATATGCCGACTCTGTAACTTTAATGAAGTCTCTGGAAGGGCGGATGGAAATGGGCTAGCGGAGTGCCTCCGCTGGCATATAGCAATGTCTATTTACGGCTGGCATGGGTTTTTCTCGGCTTGACGCACCTTGCCCACTGCCTCCGGGAAATAAAACCTGTTTTAGGGGTTCAAAACACCTTGACAATATGGTACAAAACAATTAAATTTCAGTGTTTTAAACCCACTCAAAAAAATATTCCGGTGTGGCGCAACGGTAGCGCACTCGACTGTTAATCGAGTTGTTACAGGTTCGAATCCTGTCACCGGAGCCATTTTGTAACAGAGGCAGAACTTCACTTTTTGGGGTTCTGCCTTTGTTGTTCATGATAGGATAGAAAACTTCCGCTGGCGGGTGGTTTAACAACAATCCGGCGCGATGAAGGAGCGCCGGATGCCGAGAAGTTCGTTGAGGAGGTCGGCTTATGACGATGAAGAATTCGCCCCAACGAAACCGCCGGTCAATCCGTCTTAAAGGATATGATTATTCGCAGGCTGGGGCGTATTTTGTGACGATCTGTGCGCAGAACCGGGAATGTTTGTTCGGTGAAATCGCGGACGGGCAAATGGTGTTGAATGATGCGGGAGAAATTATCGCCGAGGAATGGATGAAATCCGGTGAAATCCGCGATGAAATCGAATTGGATGAATGGGTGGTAATGCCCAATCATTTACATGCAATTGTGATGATCCGTAGGGGCGACCGGCCGGTCGCCCCTACATCGCCGGGACCACACCCCAAATCCATCGGGGCCTTGTTGGCCGGGTTTAAATCGGCGGCAACCAAACGCATCAACAAAACCCGGAAAACGCCCGGCGCTAAAATATGGCAACGCAATTATCATGAACACATCATCCGCAATGAAAACGAATTGAAC
>PCTK01000176.1 GCA_002786505.1 Nitrospinae bacterium CG22_combo_CG10-13_8_21_14_all_47_10
ACTTTATTCTGGTTGCAGGCCTCAAGGATAACTGTGCCTTCGGGGACAGAAACGTCTTTACCGTTAACTTTTATGTTACAGATTTTCTTTGGGACGGTACTCATTAAGCTGTGGCCTCCTCGGTTTCCAGCGTTTCGGCGTCGTGCTTGTATTCACCCAAAATAGCCAGTGTTTTTTCTGGGTCAATGGTTCCGTGGGTATCTTCACCAATAATGGCCATAGGCGCGGCCCCGCAGTTGCCAAGGCAAGAAGCGGTCTGCAAAGTAAATAGTTTTGAACTGTCTGTTTCACCGGGGCGAATATGATAACCGTCATGAATCTTGTCCCCGATGATGGGTGCTCCTTTTACGAAACAGGCCGTGCCATAGCAGAGTTTAATAATATATTTCCCCGGCTCTGTAATGAGAAGTTGAGGGTAAAACGAGATCACTCCATAGAGCTGTGCTTTGCTTACATTGAGAGCCTCCATCACAAGTTCCATAGCTGGTGCTGGCAGGTACCGGTATACGTTCTGAATCTTCTGCAAGGTCGGAACAAGGTGACCACGCGAATTATCTGGAAGGTTTTTGATTATCTCTTCTACTGGGGCAAGATCAATCTCTTCTTGTTCAGTGTCTTCAGTAGCTACTGGGGTCTCGTTAGTTTCCATGGGATAAACCTTTACTGAATTAATAAAATCAGCACTTTTTTGCTTAACAATTTAGCAAGAAAATAACGGAGTTCAGGAGGAAAATATAAGAATTTCCAGATTTTCCTTAAATATGCTTGTTACCCTGAATCCCGCTTGGAGGCCGAAGTATATAAGTTCAAAGGATTTACTGTCAACTTATTTATTAATAAAGGCTTTGATCGGTTAACGCCTTTAGTATTAGGGGCCTGGAGGGCCTTTTTTTCAGCGCAGATTAAAGGGGAAGTTGGGAAGTTGTGGAACGATTCAAAAGGGCGACACCATATTTGCGATAACGGGGTCAACGTGAGGTTGGATGGAAGTGCCTGGTCACGGAACCAAAATGATATCAAGTTCAGGGGGGAACACTTCTTTGGCGGAAGCCGTTTCTTTTTCTAATTGTTTCTGTGTAAGCGCCAGTTTCTCAGAAGCCCCGGAATGGTTAGGGTTTAGTTGAAGAACTTTGCGATATTGGTCCTGCGCTTCCTGATAACGCTTGACCTTGCCAAACACCAGGCCCAGACCATAATAGGCATCGGTGTTTTCCGGGTTCAGATTTATGGCCTGTTTGAGTGGTGGTATGGCTTCGATAAAACGGTTCTCATCCATCAATACCCAGCCCAGATGGAACAAGGCTTTTTGGTGGTCAGGATTCAATGCCAGAATTTTTTTATATTGTTCTATGGCTTCCGGATTGCGTCCAAGAACTTCGTATATCATTCCGAGGTTGAAATAGCCCGTTTGAAATTTCTGATTAGAGCGGATCGCTTCCCGGAACATTTTTATAGCCATCTCATAATCTTGTTGAAAAGTATATAGGGTTCCCAGCTTGTTGTAGGCATCGGTGAAGCTGGGCTCTATCCGTGTGGCCTGATTATAGGAGGAAATGGCCTCTGCAAACATTCCCAGTTCCTGATAGGTTTGACCCAGATGGTTGAAGGTTAGTGAAGAGTCTGGTTTTATCCGGGCGGCCTTTTGCAAAGGGACGATAGCCTCTTCCGGACGGTTCAAGCGGATTAATGTCAGTCCTAAATAAAATTGTGCTTCAAAGGAATCCGGTTGCTCCTGAATGGCTTTTTCCAAATGTGGCAAAGCACTTTTAAACTGGTTCAGCTCAACCAGGTTTTTACCGGACAAAAGCCCTACCTCTCCATAATCCGGGGCTAACTTTACCAGCTTGTTGAGGTAGTTCGTGGCTTCCTGGTAATTTCCAAGAATTGAGTTGAATTTTCCTAGTTGATAAAGTGTGTCTGGCTTATCAGGGTTCATTCGTAGAGCTTTTTGCAGAGACACGATGCCTTCTTCAAAATGTCCGAGATCCCCGTAGGTGACCCCCAACTGGTAATGGGTTTCCAACCGGTTGGGATTGATTTGCAAGGCATTCTTAAATTCTTCCAGGGCTTCTGCCTGAAGGTCCAGTTTTGCGTAATTCCATCCCAGGTGAACGTGTCCTTCAATATGGTTCGGGTCGATATCCACAACTGTTTGAAAGTTCGCGATAGCTGACTTAAAGCGTTTGAAAGATTCATGGATTTCACCCATATTAAAATATGCGTCCACATTTTTCGGGTCCAGAAAGACAACCTTTTTATATTGATCCAAGGCATTAACAGAATCTCCCAATTCCTCGTACAACCAGCCCATATTGTAATGGGCTTCCGGGAATTCTTTATTCAATCGTGTAGCCTCCTGAAAGCTCTCAATGGCATTGCTCTTTCTGGCAAGGCGGGAATAAGCAACCCCCAATTTGAAATGAGCTACCGGATTTCTAAAATCAATGCGGGCAAACTCGAGATAGGCGGGCAATGCCTTATCATGTTCGCCCAAATTCTGGTAGGCGGCCCCCAAACGTTCGTAGGAGTCCGCATATCCTGGATTGATGGTGATGGCATTTTTTAAGGGCTCAATGGCATCTTTATTGCGATTGGCATTGATGTAGGCGCGGCCTATGCCTATATAAGCCTCAAAATAATTAGGGCTCAGTCTCAAGGTATCTCTAAAAGCCTGTATGGCTTGGTCATATTTGTTTTGCCGGGAATGGCTGAGGCCCATTTGGAAATAGGCATCTGGGTAAATGGGAGAAATTTCCAGCACACGGGTGAATTGTTTAATGGCTTCAAAGTGTTCATTCAGAGCGGCATAAACCTTTCCCAAGGTAAAGTGCCCCGCGACCATTTTGGGATTTGCCTTCAAGGCTGTTTTGAGGGGAACCAGAGCTTTTTCATATTCTTCCAGTTGGGCATAACTCCAACCCAGGCCGAATTGCGCTTCTGAGTAATTGGGGCCCAGGCGGGTCGCCTCTGTGAATGCATCAACGGCCTCTTCATACCTTGCTAAAGCACCATAACTGGAACCCAGGCCATTATGGGCGGCCGCGAACAGAGGTTCCAATTCTATGGTTTTCTGATATTCCTCTATAGCTTTATCATAAAGGCCCATCGTGTAGTAAGCCTGGCCCAGGCCGAAATGGGGAGCGTAGTCTTTAGGGTCGGCTTCTGCAGTTTTTTTAAGTGTTTCAAGGGTGTCCTCTTTTGCCAGAGCAAGAGTTGCTGGCGTACAGAAACTCAATATCAAAAAATACGCGAAAAGCTTTTTTAATGCATAGTTACTCATAAAAACCTGCTGGTAGCATCTTCCGGATGAGATTCAATATTATGGATGGCAAGATCCGATCCTTTTTGTTCGCTGTCCTTATCAAGGCGGATCCCGACTGTTTTATCCAGTATTGTATAGACAGCAAAACCAAAGCTCAAAGCCACTACTATGGCAAAAAGTGTCCCGATCAGTTGCGCCACAAAGCTGACCTGACCCAAGCCTCCCAACGCTTCCTGACCAAAGATTCCACAGGCGATTCCTCCCCATGAACCTGCGATCCCGTGCAAAGGCCAAACCCCAAGAACATCATCGAGCTTTAACTTTTCCTGTTCCCATGTGAAACCTTTAACAAAAATAATGCCGGCTAACGCGCCAATGGCCAGAGCGCCGAATGGGTGAACCTGATCGGAACCAGCACAAATGGCAACGAGTCCTGCCAAGGCTCCATTGTGTATGAAACCGGGGTCATTTTTAGAAATCAGCAATGCGGCAATAATTCCCCCAGCCATGGCAAATAGCGAGTTGATAGCCACCAGGCCCGAAATTCCCTGCAAGGTTGCGGCAGACATTACATTAAACCCAAACCAGCCTACACAGAGCATCCAGCTTCCCAGTGCCATGAATGGAACACTGCTAATGGGGATAGGGCGACTGCGGCCTTGGGAATCCCATCTTCCAAAACGGGGGCCGAGTACAATAACTGCTGTCAAGGCGATCCAGCCTCCCATGGAATGGACGACGACAGATCCCGCATAGTCATGAAAAGGAACTCCGCCGGTCAGTTCGGCCAGCCAGGAACCTTCTTGCCCGAGCAATGAGATTTTCCCCCAAACCATACCTTCAAATAAAGGATAAGTGATGCCGACAAAAATACCGGCGGCTAAAGCCTGGGTCCAGAACTTGGATCGCTCGGCAATGCCTCCGGAAATGATGGCTGGGATAGCGGCGGCAAACGTCAACAAAAAGAAAAAATGAACCAGTTCATAGCCCTGGTTTTCTGCCAGTAATTGGTCGGCGGGCTGAAACAAGAAAATTCCGTAAGCAATTCCGTAGCCAATGGTGAAATAGATCAGGGTTGAGATGGCGAAATCCACCAGAATCTTGACCAGCGCATTGACCTGGTTTTTTTTTCGCACGGTTCCGACCTCAAGAAAGGCAAACCCTCCGTGCATGGCAAATACCATTACCGCGCCCAGCATCATAAACAGAACATCACCACTGCTTGCAAGTGAGCTAAAATCTTTTTCCATTAACTTTTCCCCATTTCAGGATTATTGAATTTGGTTGTTCATCACTTTATCCTTTTTGAGGAGCCCTTTGCGTAAGTCGGAAAAGCTGGAAAGCGAGATGCTTCGACATACCCCTTCGGGCAAGAAGGCAAAGGTCAAATATCACTAGCTCAGCATGACGAGAAAGAGCCATTTTGTCATTCTGAGGAACAACGTGACGAAGAATCTCGGGGTTGTGCAAAGGTCTCCTTTTTGAGGGGGCGAACCCGTTTTAAGGGTGCAAAATTAATTTAATAATTAATGATTTATCGACTTGTTAGCCCCATAGCAAAAGGAAAAACTTTAAATACGAGTACATTCGGGTAAACTATAGCTAGTCGTTCTACCAAAATAAACAAAATTAAGCTTCAGGGTTTTAATTTTCTAAAGAATAAGGTACCCAAAAAATACTTATTATAAATAAAATCAATAAATTATATGAGTATCGGGGTAGAAAACGGCCGGTTACTCGGCAAGGCAGGCGATTAGGGAAGTGTCGCTAAAAATTTGGCCCATTACCTCCGAAAGGCTATTATTCAACAAACTCTCATTTGGGAAGCTGGCAGGGCTGATGTTAGATCGGGTTTTTCGTGATGTAAAATTTTTGCTGAATCTTTTTTTTCTGTTTTCGCAGATGGCTTTAATACTGGTTTTGACCTGAATGTTTATTTTTGGAGGGTTTTCCTGATAGCGGCTTTTTATATCTAATATCTCAATTTTTAAAGCTCTTTCGGATACTTGACTGTAAATTTTAGGATAAAAACCCAACATTGTTAATCCCTGCCGGACTCGGGTGGTAAAAATATCTTTCAAGTCTCCTTGGGAGATGACTGTAAACTTCCGCACATTAAATCCACCCTGCCACCTGGAAATAATGTTGCTGGGGCGGGTATCAACAACTTTGACTGCGACTGGAAGTCCATTACCCATATCGGAACTGTGAATGGGAATGGAAGGATCAATGAGAACCTGATGATTTTTCGCGCACCCGGAGGAAATAACAAAAAGAGCTAATAAATAGGCGGCATTAAGTATTTTCAAGGCTATTCGCTTCATTTAGGATTGAAATTGAATTGAACGGCTCTTATTGTAATTTATCTAACCTGCGGAATTAAGTTTAAAATGAAATCTGTCAAAATCAAGTTATTACGAAAAGGTATGGTGACTGCCACCGAGGTGAAGGACCGGATGGGCAGGACTTTGTTGGACTCTGGTCAGCTTATCACGGAGAAAAACTTAAAAACCCTTAAAGCCTGGGGCATCACCGAAGTCAATATAGAGAGCTCAGAGGAGCCGCAGGGAGTTTTGCGGAAGGAACCCGCAACTATAGAGGTACCCCCAGCCATTATTAAAGAGCAGGATACCCTTTTTAAATTTACGGATCGACGACACCCGGCGATCGCCGAATTATATGATGTTTGTTTGGTAAGAAAAGTTCAAATGCGGCAGGGAAATCAATAAAAGGGGAGATAAAATTGGATCCGAAGAAACTGATTGCGCAATCTCCACAGATAGCATCGCTTCCTACAATTTTTTTCCGAATCAATGAGGCAGTGGAAGACCCTGAATGTTCTTTTGTGGAAATTGGAGAGATCATAAGTAGCGACCCTTCTCTTTCGGCAAGGCTTTTACGAATAGTGAACAGTTCTTTTTTTGGTTTTCCGAGCAAAATAGAAACGATCACCCATGCGGTTACAATCGTTGGTATGGCTCAATTGAATGATCTCGCACTTGCAACAACGGTGGTCAACCAGTTTAAAGGGATGCCTGAAAACTTAATCAATATGCGAAAGTTCTGGTTTCATAGTGTTGCGACAGGTCTGGCCGCAAGAATTATTGCCGTTTATCGACGCGAGCCCAATGCAGATAGATTTTATTTGATGGGAATGCTTCATGATTTGGGACGACTTGTCTTATTGCTAAATATTCCCGAGGAGATGCAAAAGGTTATGAGCCGTTATGAAGAAGAGGGGCTTTTGCATGAAGCTGAAAATCATGTAATGGGAGCCGACCATGCGGTTGTTGCCGGCCTGTTGCTGGAAGCGTGGAAGCTCCCTGAGATGCTTCAAGAGGCAATAACTTTTCATCATAGCCCCAGTCAATCACCTCTTTACCCAATTTCCGCCGCCATTGTCCATGTTGCGGATATTATTGTCCATGGTATGGAACTGGGAACATGCGGTGAACATTACGTGCCTCCGTTAAACCCAAAGGCTTGGGAAATACTGGATTTACCCACCAGTCTTATAACTTCAATCGTTGAACAAGTTGACAGGCAAACAGCCGAAGCAGTAGAAATGTTCCTTTAAAAATTAAGATAGTGGATAATAAGAGCCCCTTAGACCCAAAAAGTAAAGAGCAAATTAGAATTGAGTTTCTGGAGAGACAATCTCGACTCAACCTGTTTGGTCTGGATATTCTCGCTTCTTTGGGGGAGTTGCAACATAGCGCCCACTTAACGCGTGACCCACAACGGATTTTAAGCGTTGCGTTGAAGCATGTGAAACGCCTTGTCGATTTTCAGGTGGCGGCTTTTTATCTGGTGGATGAGCAAAATTCTGATTTTATCTTGAAAGAGATTGTTCCCTCAGTTGATCAGGAATTGATTGAGGCTGAAGTAGACAAGGAAATCGAAAGCGGTACATTTGCATGGGCGTTGAATCGTAATCGCGCAGTCGTGATTAAAAATCCTTCCCACGATCATTTACTGGTATTTCATGTTTTAGCTTCAAAAACCCGGGTGCGGGGTATGTTTGTCGGGCGTATTTTGTCGGGGGGTGCCCCTGTTAATGAAACTGTTCTTTACCCTTTATCTGTGATCCTTCAAAATACGGCCAATGCTCTTGAAAGCGCCGCGCTTTATAAATTAATTTGGGAACAGAACCAGAACCTTGAAGAAACGGTTCGAATTCGTACTCAGGATCTGGAAAAACAAACCCTGGAACTTAAGGAAGAAATAGCGTTTAGAAAATTGGCCGAGGAGTCTTTGGTCGTTGCCAAGGAAGAAGCAGAGGCGGCCGTCCGTGCTAAAAGTGAATTCCTTGCAAATATGAGCCATGAAATCAGGACCCCTTTGAATGCTATCCTTGGATATGGTGAAATCCTCCAATATGAAGCGAGAAAATTAAACCGGCCAGATTTTATAGAAGATTTGAGAGCCATAGAATTTGCCGGGCGGCATTTATTGAAGTTGATCAATGAAATTCTTGAGTTGTCAAAAATTCAAGCCGGGAAAATGGAAATTTATCCCGAATCTTTTGACCTTTCTAATCTCATTGAAGAAGTCATTACGACGATTAAACCGCTGGCCCAAAAGAAAAAAAATAAGCTGGAAGTAATTAAACAGGGTTTGCCGGAATCCATGTACTCCGACTCTTCTCGTATCCGTCAAATTCTGTTAAACCTTTTGGGGAACTCCTGTAAATTTACGGAAGCGGGC
>PCTK01000021.1:0-5244 GCA_002786505.1 Nitrospinae bacterium CG22_combo_CG10-13_8_21_14_all_47_10
GAAATAGATCTGTTTCTTTTTGTTCCTGGCATAGGGGGCCATGCCAACGCTGATGATGTTCAAGTTCTGGTCGTGGATGATTTTGGATACCGCCTCAAAGTTCCTGGAAGCTTTATCCATAATGATATCGACCCTGGAGCTTGAGTGAAGGATGCCCATCATATCGATGAATAAGCCCAGCATATCCAGAATGGATATTATGCCGACTAGCTTGTTACCCTCCAAAACGGGAATAGACCCAATCTTGTTCTTATAAATCAGGAGGGCGGCATCTTCTACATTGGTGCTTGGTTCGACAGTTTGAGGGTTGCGGGTCATGTGACTCGAAACCTTCATTTTCTTCGGGTCGAGAACCGTTATCTCTGAGGAGTTACTGTTATTTGTTATAAACGCTCCGCGGATATCGCTTTCTGTGATGATGCCCTCCAGCTCATTGCCCTGGGTGACAGGTAAATGGCGAATGGAATTCTTAACCATCAGTTCCTGCGCTTTATAAAGGGTGTCCCCTGATTTAACTGTTATGACCTTGCGGGTCATTATTTCGTCGACGATCATTGTGGCCCTGGTTTATTAAGTGGGAGAAAATAAATAATTCCAGTCAGGAAATGAAACATTGCCATTATAACGCCAATTTGAGAAATGAAACAGTTAATAAACTTCTATTTCTAAAAAGGCCGGAACATTTTTGTTTTTGTAGCGAGTGTTAATAAAAACTGCTACCATTCGGTCTACTTCCATTATAATGGTGCGAAAACCCTCCCCCGCATTCGGAACGGATTGAACGGCCTGTGGCCCTTTCTGCATTTGAAAACTTCCGGGTTCCTGGCCGCTTCCGGCTCCTTGTAGTGCGACAAGTAGTGCGACAATTGCGGGGGGTTTATTTACAACCTATCATGGTCTTTCAGGATTTGATGGTATATTGTGTCAAGTTTGTATAAAAATTACCCTTGATTGTGTAGATTATCTAGTCTATTTTTTCAGGTAGGTCATTTAAGCCTCCAAAATCAATAGATTCCTTACAGGCACGAATTTTGCTTTGTTTCGACATTCTGCATTGAAAACCTTTGAGTTTTCGATGCTTTTAAATTCGGATATAATTAGAACCCTTTTTAAATTCAATGAGTTAATAAATTATGCACGCATTTCCAAAAAAACAGGGACTCTACGATCCCGCCTTCGAGAAAGATAGTTGTGGGGTGGGGTTTGTCATGAATATGAAGGGGGAGAAGTCCCATGAAATTATTACTCAAGGATTAGAAATCCTCAAAAAGCTTGAACATCGCGGGGCTTGCGGTTCTGACGCGGCTTCTGGTGATGGTGCCGGGATTCTCATCCAGATTCCCCATCAGTTTTTTCAAGAGCATTGCGAAAAGGCAGGGATTGACCTCCCTGAGGCTGGCCGTTACGCGGTGGGTAATATATTCCTCCCCACTGGCAAGGACACTAAACAGGGCCAGGAAATCATGGAGCGTGCGGTTGTGACAGAAGGTCTGAAGCTTCTAGGCTGGCGTGATGTTCCGGTTGACAATACAGCGATCGGCAAGAGGGCCCGTTCTGTCGAGCCGGTGATCAAGCAACTTTTTGTCGGAGCCGGGCCGGATGTTCCAGACCAACTGGCTTTTGAGAGGAGGCTTTATTGTGTTCGCAAGCGCTCTGGTTGGGGAGTACGCCGGGCTGGGCTCAACGAGAACAACGAAAATTATTATACCTGTAGCCTTTCCAGCAAAACCCTGATTTACAAGGGCCAACTGATGGCTCCGCAACTGGAGGACTATTATCTGGATCTCAAAGACCCGAAAATGGTTTCCGCGTTGGCATTAGCTCATTCCCGCTACAGTACCAATACCTTCCCTTCCTGGGGCCGGGCGCAACCTTTTCGTTACATCGCGCACAACGGCGAGATCAATACGGTTCGGGGAAACAAGAACTGGATGAGTGCCCGGGAGTCGATGTTTGAATCCCCGTTATTTGAAAATATTAATATGATCCTTCCCGTTATTGCCCCGGGTGGTAGTGATTCGGCGGATTTCGATCAGGCTTTGGAACTATTGTTCCTGACGGGTCGGTCTCTTCCGCACGCCATGATGATGATGATTCCTGAACCCTGGAGCGGCCACGAAACCATGGATGACGATAAACGTGGATTCTATGAGTTTCATGCTTCCATGATGGAACCCTGGGATGGCCCGGCCTCCATCGCTTTCACTGATGGGGAAACCTGCGGTGCGGTGCTGGACCGAAATGGCTTGCGTCCCTCACGCTATTATGTGACCAAAGATGGCTTGGTTATTATGGCCTCGGAAGTAGGGGTCCTCCCGATTGATGAAGCCAATATCGAATATAAAGGACGTTTGCAACCGGGGAAAATGTTTCTCGTCGATATCAAAGAAGGCCGCATCATTTCAGACGAGGAAATAAAGGCGAAAATTGCGACTCAAAAACCTTATGCAAAATGGGTCAAGGAGAATCAGGTCAATCTCAAAAACTTGCCCGCGACGGGATTTCAGTTCAAGCTTGATCGTGAAACGGTTTTGAACCGGCAGGTGACTTTTGGTTATTCCGTTGAAGATCTGAAATTTGTCATGGCGCCTATGGCGGGCAAGGCCACAGAAGCAACAGGCTCTATGGGCAACGACACTCCTCTGGCAATTTTGTCGCAAAAACCGCAACTCCTTTTTAATTATTTTAAGCAGTTGTTTGCGCAGGTGACCAACCCGGCCATCGACTCGATACGCGAGGAACTGGTTATGTCCATGGAGGTGACCCTTGGAAAAGAGAGGAATCTTTTAGATGAGTCTCCAGAACATTGCCGCAAACTGAAAGTTGAGCACCCCATTCTCACGGGCCAGGAAATGGAAAAGATTCGCGGGCTGGACCAGACTGACCTGAAAACAGCGGTACTGCCAATGCTTTTTCCTGCATCCGAGGGGGTGGCTGGAATGGAAAAGGCACTCGATAAATTATGTCAGCAGGCCTCTCAGGCAGTGGAGGAGGGGGCCACAATACTTATTCTTTCTGACAAGGGCGTGGATGAGAATCATGTTCCTATTCCCAGCTTGCTGGCAACAGCGGGCGTGCATCATCATCTCCTGCGGGAACGAACACGCACACGGGTGGGGCTGGTGGTCGAGACCGGTGAGGCTCGTGAAATGATGCATTTTGCTTTGTTGATCGGTTATGGGGCCGGGGCAATCTATCCTTACCTGGCTTATGAAACCGTGGTGGAAATTGCAGAAGAAGGTGTGTTGCTGGAAAAGCTTGATGGGGAAACCGCGATTTCTAATTTTATAAAAGCAACACGAAAAGGACTTTTAAAAATTACCGCGAAGATGGGGATATCCACCATCCAGAGTTATCGCGGGGCGCAGGTGTTTGAAGTGGTTGGGTTGAGTGAAAAAGTGGTTGATCGTTATTTTTCTGGGACACCTTCCCGCATTAGTGGTGCCGGGTTGGATGTGTTGGCTAAGGAAGCTCTGGCTCGCCATAAAAAAGGATTCGGCAAAGAAGTCGCATCAGCTCTTGAGTTGGGAGGCCACTATCATTGGCGTCGTGGCGAGGAGAAGCACATGCTCAATCCGAATGCTATCGGACTTCTGCAACACGCGACTCGCTCGAACGATTACTCAATATTTAAAAAGTTCTCCCGACATTCGGATAATGAAAGTACGCGTCAGTGTACTTTGCGCGGGTTGTTTAATTTTAAAACGTCAAATCCTGTTCCTATTGAGAATGTTGAACCGTTGGAAGAAATCACCCGGCGTTTCTGCACCGGTGCCATGTCCATTGGTTCTATTTCCCGGGAAGCACACGAAACGCTGGCAATCGCCATGAACCGTTTGGGGGGGAGAAGCAATACGGGGGAAGGCGGAGAAGATGGCATCCGCAATACGCCTGACGCGAATGGGGATTCCCGCCGTAGCAAGATCAAGCAGGTGGCTTCCGGGCGGTTTGGGGTGAACAGCTATTACCTGTCCAATGCCGATGAAATACAGATCAAAATCGCTCAGGGAGCCAAGCCCGGAGAGGGCGGACAACTGCCGGGACATAAGGTTAGTGAGTACATCGCCAAGATCCGGCATTCCACGCCGGGTGTAGGTTTGATTTCTCCTCCTCCCCATCATGACATTTACTCCATCGAAGATCTGCAACAGTTGATTTTTGATTTGCACAATGCAAATCCTGAGGCAAAGGTCAGTGTCAAACTGGTTGCCGAGGCGGGAGTAGGAACCATCGCCGCAGGGGGTTCAAAAGCGCACGCGGAAGGAGTGCTGATTGCCGGTCATGATGGTGGTACTGGGGCTTCACCACAAACATCCATCAAACACGCAGGATTGCCTTGGGAACTGGGGCTTTCCGAAGCTCAGCAGATTCTTGTACTCAACGATTTACGTGGGCGGATTCGTGTTCAGGTGGATGGCCAGCTTAAAACAGGGCGCGATGTGGTGATTGGTGGAATTCTGGGAGCCGATGAATTTGGTTTCTCGACCACGGCGTTGGTGACGATGGGGTGCATCATGATGCGCAAATGTCATCTCAATACCTGCTCGGTCGGTATTGCCACTCAGGACCCATTCCTTCGCAAGAAGTTTGCTGGCAAGGCCGATTATGTGGTCAACTTCTTCAAGTTTATCGCACAAGAGGTTCGGGAGATCATGGCTGAGTTGGGCATACGCAAATTTGATGATTTGATCGGCCGGGTAGATCTTCTTGAGGCGGGTTACGCGGTTGAGCATTGGAAAGCCCATGGGCTGGATGTCAGCCGAATTCTTTACAAACCAAATGTGGACGCAAAAGTCGCGATACGCAATGTCTGTACTCAGGATTTGAGTGGCGACCTGGATAACGCATTAGATCACCGCCTGATAAGAATGAGTGAGTTGGCGCTGGAGAAGCAACAAAAAGTGGTGGGTGACATTTCCATTATCAATACAGATCGGGCAACGGGCGCTATGCTCAGTTGCAAAATTTCAAAAAAATATGGCGAGGAGGGGCTCCCTGACGAGACCATTCGGTTCAACTTCAAAGGTTCTGCGGGCCAGAGTTTTGGCGCGTTCCTGGCGCCGGGGGTAACTTTTGACCTGGCGGGAGATGCCAATGACTATGTTGGAAAAGGCCTGTCGGGCGGGAAGATCATTATTTATCCGCCAAAGGAGTCGACCCTCGTTCCGGAAGAAAATATTTTGATTGGCAATACTGTTCTCTATGGAGCGGTCTCAGGCAAAGCTTTTTTTAGAGGGATTGGCG
>PCTK01000021.1:5256-9606 GCA_002786505.1 Nitrospinae bacterium CG22_combo_CG10-13_8_21_14_all_47_10
TTCGCCGCTGGAATGAGTGGCGGAATTGCCTATGTTCTTGATCGAGATCAAAACTTCCGCATTCACTGCAACCAAACCAGTGTCGACCTTGTTTCTGTTGAAGAAGACGAGGATGTTCGGCACTTAAAGGCTTTGATTGAAGAACATTTTCAATATACTCAAAGCAGTGTTGCTAAAAAGGTACTTGATGAATGGGAGGCAACCCTGCCAAAATTCATCAAAGTTTACCCGGTTGATTACCGCCGGGTTTTGGAAAAACGTAAAAAACAAAAAGAACTGTTGGTTGCCTGAAGTTAACGAAAGGATATAGAAGCTTAAATGGGTGCGATAAAAGGGTTCATGGAGTATGAGCGGGAGACACCGTCAGGCCGACCGGTAAAGGAGCGGCTCGGAGACCAGAAGGAGTGCTATATTCCTTTTCCTGAGGAAAAATATAGGCAACAGGGAGCCCGTTGTATGGACTGTGGCGTTCCGTTCTGCCAAAGTGAATCTGGGTGTCCACTGGGAAACCTGATTCCCGACTGGAACGATATGGTATATCGAGGCCAGTATCAGGAGGCGGTTGAACTGTTACAAAGGACCAATAATTTCCCCGAGTTTACGGGACGTGTTTGTCCGGCCCCCTGCGAAGGCGCCTGCGTACTCGGTATCTCGGAACCGCCCGTCACGATTTGCAAAATCGAGGAGATGATCGCGGAAGTCGGGTTCGAAAAAGGATTTATCAAGCCCAGCAAACCGTTATTTCGTACAGGAAAAAAAATAGCGATTGTGGGGTCGGGGCCCTCAGGGCTGGCTTGTGCCGACCAGCTCAATTCGGTTGGCCATGAGGTAACCATATTTGAAAAAGAAGATCGTGTTGGCGGACTCCTGATGTATGGCATCCCCCATTTCAAGCTGGATAAAGAAGTTGTCAAACGCCGAATAAAGCTGATGGAAGAATCTGGAGTGATTTTTAAAACCGGAGTCAATGTCGGGGTTAATAAATCTGCCAACGAACTGAAATCTGAATTTGACGCGGTGGTGCTTTGCGGAGGTTCCCAGAAACCTCGTGATATGTCTTTGGAAGGGCGGGACCTTAAGGGCATTCATTTTGCCATGGACTTCCTGCCGCAACAGAATCGACGTAATGAGGGCGATACGATTCCGGAGGATATATCTATCACTGCCAAAGGCAAGAATGTTCTGATCATCGGGGGTGGGGATACCGGGTCGGACTGTGTGGGAACCTCACTTCGACAGGGTGCGAAAAATGTTTACCAGTTTGAACTATTGCCACAGCCGCCAAGGGTAAGAAGCGATGACAACCCCTGGCCGCAATGGCCAAAAGTATTCAGGGTTTCCTCTTCCCATGAAGAAGCCAATGAGCGCGAAGGAAAAGAGAAGATCACGGAATATTGCGTCTCTACGAAAAAGTTTTCCGGAAAAGACGGCAAGGTCTCCGCAGTCCATGCTGTGAAGATTGCGTTTGGCGATACCGATCCTGAAACGGGCCGTCAACAGATGCGGGAAGTACCTGGGTCTGAGTTTGAGTTGGATGTTGAACTTGTTCTTCTGGCCATGGGCTTTGTTCATCCTATTCATGAAGGAATGCTTGTTGAACTGGGGATGGACCTGGACGCGCGCGGAAACGTAGCCTGCGATGACAAGAAAATGACCAGTGTGGACGGAGTTTTTGTCGCCGGGGACATGACCCGGGGACAGTCTCTGGTAGTCTGGGCCATTGCTGAAGGCCGCGAAGCCGCAAGGTCGGTCGATCTCTTCCTCATGGGAGATACCAATCTCCCTCACAGTCAATTCCTGAAATAGTCGAATAAAAAAGGGGACTGCCCTTGACAAAGCAGTCCCCTTCCGGAGGCTCGCCTGCAACTTGCAGGCGTTGGGAATTTTAAGCTGGTTTTTCTTCTTTCATTGGTTCGATTTTGATATCGAGCACCTTGTTTTTACCTTCGCGGATCACTTCTACCTTCACAGATTTTCCTGGTTTTATGGATGCAACCTGCTTGGGAAGTGTTTCCATGGAGGTGATTTCAACTCCGTCAAAACGGGTGATGACATCGCCGCGTTTCATTCCGCCGCGCTCGGCAGGGCCATTTGGAGCAATATCATTAACCAGAGCACCCAGCGGGTTTTTAAGTTTGAAAGACTCTTGCAGTTCCGGGGTGATTTTCTGGATCATGACTCCAAGCCAGCCGCGTGTGACTTTGCCATTCTGTTTCAACTCATCAAGAATGCCTTTGGCCATGTTGATAGGCAGGGCAAAACCAATGCCGACGTTTCCACCGCTTCCGGAAAAGATTGCGGTGTTGATGCCTATAACCTCACCGTTCATATTCAGCAGGGGGCCACCGCTGTTTCCGGGGTTGATCGAAGCATCTGTCTGGATGAATTCGTCATAAGGTCCGGCACCGATATTTCGTCCTTTTGCGCTTACCACACCGGTGGTTACGGTGTGAGACAGGCCGAATGGATTGCCGATTGCCACCACCCATTCACCGACTTCTACTTTTTCTGAGTCGCCCAGGTCTAAATGCGAAAAGGAAGCGTGCTCTCCGGTCTCCTCAATTATTTTTATCAGGGCGATGTCGGTCTTGGGATCTGCGCCGACAAGATGCGCTTTATATTCTTTTTCGTTTTGCAAAGTCACTGTGATGATATCGGCAGATTCCACGACATGGTTATTGGTCAGGATATATCCGTCTCCATCAATAATGAACCCTGTCCCGGTTCCATTTCCCGGGGAAGGTGCTGGTGGAGATGGAGGCATGAATGGCCTTCCTGGTGATGGCGGAGAGAACTGCCCGAGGGGACCATTGCCTCTTGCGGGTTGAATTTTAGTTTTTGACGTAACGAATACCACAGCAGGATTTTTTGTTTTGGCAATCTCCACAATAAGGTTAGTGCCCACTGGATTGGTTTTGGTGCTAAGTCCAAAAGCGGAATCTATATTGAAAACTCGCCCTGTTCCATATGAAAGTGGAAAGACCATCAGAATGAACAGAGCAATTGTAATGGGGAATTTTAATTTTTGATTCATGACGGAATCCCTCCAACGCTAAAATTTTTTGAAACCGTAAAATTGAAATACGGTTTTTGATTGTTAATACTTTCGAAATAAGGATAAGACCTGAAAGTTAAATATCCATTAACGAGATATTAAAAATTCTTAATGATGGCGGCTATATTTAGTGGGGGGAACTGCCTTGAATCCTGCAGAAGGTTCTTAACTTTACTGCTTTACACGCCCGTTATGAGGAGCCCCTGTTTAAGGAATATTTTAAATGGTGGCAACGGTTTGAAGTAAAACAGGGTGCTGAAAAACTCTTTCGCATGTCATTCTGAGCGTCAGCGAAGAATCTCTACCCTTGAAAACACTGGATTCCCGCCTGCGCGGGAATGACGGGAAAAGAGAGAGTTTTTCAGCACCCTGTTAATTGTAAAGATCATCACAATCTTAATTTTTGAAAAAAACCCTTCAGCGTTTCCTTGACGGGATTTCCATCTATTTCCGATAGTTCCTTGAATAACTCTTTTTGTCTTTTGTTTAAATGTTTGGGAGTTTCTACTATGAAATGAATGATCTGGTCGCCTCTGCCGTGTCCGCGTAGCTGAGGGACGCCAGCCCCAGGAATTCGATAAGTTTCATTTGTTTGCACACCGGCGGGGACAGATATGATTTGTGTTTTTCCTTCATCAAGCAGGGGAACCTGTATTTCCGCACCCAGTGCCGCTTGGGAAAATGTCAACTTCAACTGACAATGGATGTCGTGACCTTCCCGGTGAAAAAAATCATGTGCGGCGACATGCATGATGACGTACAAGTCTCCGGGAGGAAGACCCTGGGGGCCGGGTTCGCCCTCACCTCTTAAGCGAAGGCGGGAACCATCGTCCACGCCCGCTGGAATATTGATAGAGATAGTTTTGTTTTTAAGAACCCGACCATCTCCATGACACTCGGAGCAGGGGTGGGTTATGGTTTGCCCGGCGCCACGGCAATCGGGACAGGTTGACTGGACGCTGAAAAAACCTTGCGCGCGAATTACCTGGCCTGTACCTCGACAGGTTCTGCAGGCTTGGGGACTATGGCCGGGTTTGGCTCCAGAACCTTTGCAGGTTCCGCAAGAATGATGCTTGCTGACCTCGACTTCTTTTTGAGCCCCAAATACAGCAGTCTGAAAGGTGATGGAGATATCAAGGCGCAAGTCTGATCCGGTTCTCTGCCGACCTCCGCCTCCGCCAAAGAAGTCGCCAAAAATATCGCCAAACTGGGAGAAGATGTCGTCGAACCCGCTGAACCCGCCAAAACCACGTCCTTTAAGGCCTTCATGGCCGAACTGGTCATAGATATTTCTT
>PCTK01000021.1:9614-9936 GCA_002786505.1 Nitrospinae bacterium CG22_combo_CG10-13_8_21_14_all_47_10
ATCCTTCAGGACATCGTAGGCTTCAGATGCTTCTTTGAATTTATCTTCTGCCTGTTTATCGCCAGGGTTTTTGTCGGGATGGTATTGGAGTGCTTTTTGCCGGTAGGCTTTTTTTAGTTCACTTTCATTCGCGCTTTTAGAAACGCCGAGTACTTCATAATAATCACGTTGGCTCATGAGTTGTTATTTTCCAGAAAGAATAAAAAATGGAAACTAAAAAACCACCTGCATCTAAGCGTGGGGTTGTGATAGCTCTTTATAAGGGTTATGCAAAGCCCTCTGTCCCGAAGGGGGACTAAGTGGTTTTTAAATGAGCCACTTT
>PCTK01000021.1:9946-12941 GCA_002786505.1 Nitrospinae bacterium CG22_combo_CG10-13_8_21_14_all_47_10
GCCTTGATCAGCTTTTCTTTGAACACATAGCCCGGTTCCAGCTCTTCAACAATCATATTATCCCGCTCGGGATCGGTCGTGTCCTCCGTCATGACGGCCTCGTCAGTGTTCGGATTAAATTTCCGGTTTTGAGTGTCGATTTTTTCTACTCCATTATTTTTTAGTTCCCGCGCATATTGTTTGGCAACCATTTCCACACCTTGTTGAAGCGCATCCTTGCTTGAACTTGTGGTTTCAATGGCTCGGTTCAGGTTGTCGAGAATCGGCACCAACCGGGAGAACAGGTTCGCCTTGAACTGGTCCAGGCGAACCTCATTATCTTTTTCCAGACGTTTGCGGAACTCATCGTTTTCTTCCGACTTTTCTTTATAGGCGGCAATGTATTCGCGCAGACGTTTGTCTTTCTCTTCAGCTTCCTGCTTAAGCTGTTGAACATAAGTGGGCAAACGCTCTTCTTCTGCGGCCTCGGTTTTCTCAATCGATTCTTCGTCAAGCAGGGCAGACCGTCGGTCAACAATATTGATAACAGGTTCGTCTTCGGGGTCAGCAGGAGATAACGATTTCTTTTTTACCATAGAGTTTATTCTTAATTTATTGGGAAATAGATTCGAGCCCCCGAAGAAGTCGGGGGCTCGCGATGGGGTAATGCTATTTTTTTCCGACATCCTCAAACTCGGCATCGACCACGTCATCGTCTGATTTGTTGTCGCCGCCTGGGGTTGCGCCTGCGTCACCATCGGAGGCTGTGCCCTGCTGGGCTTGGGAGTACATGGTTTCCGCCAATTTATGTGCTACCTGATTGATTTTTTCGATCTGCTCTTTCATCACCGATACCTCGCCTTCAAGGTGTTTTTTTGCTTCTTCGACGACTTCCTCGGCTTCTTTGACTTCTTCCTCTTTGAGCTTGTCTTTGTTTTCCTTCAGGGTTTTTCCGGTGCTGTAAATAACGGAGTCGAGTTGATTTTTGACATCAATCTTCTCCCTTCTTTCCTTATCCGCTTCGGCGTTAGCTTCTGCGTCTTTCACCATTTGCTCGATCTCGTCTTCTTTCAATCCGGTTGAATCGGTGATGGTGATTTTTTGCTCCTTGCCAGTGCCCTTGTTTTTGGCCCCCACATGCAGAATGCCATTGGCATCAATATCAAAGGTTACTTCAATTTGCGGCATACCCCGGGGTGCAGGTGGAATTCCATCAAGATGAAACTTCCCGAGAGACCGGTTATCTTTTGCCATTTCGCGCTCACCCTGGATAACATTGATTTCTACCGAGGGTTGGTTGTCTGCGGCTGTGGAAAAGGTTTCTGCCTTGCGGGTGGGAATGGTGGTATTCCTTTCAATAAGCTTCGTGGTAACTCCTCCCAGAGTTTCAATTCCGAGAGAAAGTGGAGTGACATCAAGAAGGAGGATGTCTTTCACGTCTCCGGAAAGGACACCGGCCTGAACCGCCGCGCCGAGTGCAACCACCTCATCGGGGTTCACGCCGCGATGGGGTTCTTTGCCGAAAAGGGTTTTAACCAGTTCCTGCGCTTTCGGGACTCGGGTGGAGCCACCGACCAGAATCGCTTCATGAATCTGATCTGGTTTGAGTCCGGCATCTTTCAAAGCCTGGATACAAGGCTTCTTGGACCTTTCCAGCAGGTCATCAATCATGCTTTCAAATTTTGACCGTGAAAGTTTGATGTTGAGATGCTTCGGGCCAGTGGCATCTGCGGTGATGAATGGAAGGTTGATATCGGTCTCATTGGTGGTTGAAAGTTCCATTTTGGCTTTTTCAGCCGCCTCCTTCAACCTTTGCAGAGCCATATTGTCTTTGGAGAGGTCGATACCTTGATCCTTTTTAAACGTCTCTACCAGCCAGTTAATGACACGCTGGTCGAGGTTGTCACCACCCAGATGGGTGTCCCCGTTTGTGGCTTTAACCTCGACAACATTGTCGCCGACTTCAAGTATTGAAATATCAAAGGTACCACCACCAAAGTCATAAACTGCAATGGTATGGTCTTTTTTCTTGTCCAGTCCATACGCCAACGCGGAGGCGGTGGGCTCGTTGATAATTCGTTTAACTTCCAGTCCCGCAATTTTACCGGCATCTTTGGTTGCCTGACGCTGAGCGTCATTGAAGTACGCCGGAACGGTGATGACGGCTTCGGTAACCGGTTGGCCGAGATAGGCTTCCGCGGATTTCTTCAGTTTTTGCAGGATCATGGCGGATATTTCCGGGGGAGTGTATGATTTGTCGCCGGCCTTTATCCGCACTTCATTTTTGGACCCTTGAATGACTTCGTAAGGGACCATCTTCATTTCTTCCGACACTTCGTTCAAGGACCGGCCCATAAAACGCTTGATGGAGAAAATCGTATTTTCCGGGTTAGCGATGGCCTGTCTCTTCGCCACTTGGCCCACCAGTATCTCGCCCTCTTTGGTGAAAGCGACTACGGAAGGAGTGGTTCTGCTTCCCTCCTCGTTGAGAATAACTTTTGGTTCGCTTCCCTCCATAACGGCGACCACCGAGTTGGTGGTGCCTAAATCTATACCGACGATTTTTCCCATGAGCTTTGATCCTTTCCTTAATTTTTATGAATATCTTTAAATTTACCGGTTTGCGTAAATGGCTCTTATCTATATATGAATACGGGAGTTAAATAAGACCTCTTAAGGGTAATGTCAAGTTCCTGCGAGCTGTTTTTTGCCTGAATTTTTAAGGGGATTTTAACGGGAGCCTGGGCCATAACAGCATTAAAACAAATGGTTTACCAGATTTTTTGGGAGTAAATACCTGTTGGGGATAAATTCACCGCGTTTTTCTTTCTTAATGCGTTATAATTGATGCCAACACTAACCTTATTGGTTTTTGACATGATGGAAAATAAGAAAAATGAACACAGGGAATTCACCCGGGTTCCCATTAAAGTCTGGGTAGAAGTGCGTACAGGGGACACGTTGATAAAAACTCACGAGACGCATGACCTCAGTATGCTGGGGATATCGTTCCAGC
>PCTK01000137.1:0-1247 GCA_002786505.1 Nitrospinae bacterium CG22_combo_CG10-13_8_21_14_all_47_10
AGGTTTTCATAACTTATTGTATTAATTGTAAATATCTGTATTATTCTGACTGACGATCAATAACAGATCTTATGCCCTGGTTTTCCAAGTTTTGTAAGGATGACATAAAAAGGCTATGCTAAAATGATTTTATGAACCCGACACCTCGTATATTCTTAATGCTTCTCGCGGCAACCCTCTTGTTTCATACAACCCTCAATTATATGGAGGGCAATATAGAGGAGTTCGAAACGGTTCCTCTTCCTCCGAAAAAAATCAGAAAGATAAGCACCCTTAACCCCACTATACAGGTTAACGCTAAAGAGAAAAATTCATGGATGCTGGTGGAGTTCACCTCTGGAAAAACCCTGAAAGTTCCAGAAGCCGAAACAGGCAAACTTAATCAGGCTAATTGGGACTTGGGATTCAGCCGGACAAAAATCATTTCTAATGGCGGAAAAACCAATCCGTCGGGAAATACCGGGATTATCAATCTAGGCCCCGTCAACTTTGATGGGGTCAAAACAATTCCGGAAACCGGCTATGTACAAGACGACCGATCACTGGGCAATCTAATCAATAAGGAGTTGGCAGGCTGGTACAATTACCGAACAAGAACTCACAACATCGAGTCCAAGAGAAATGTTTACGCGCTCAAACTAAACAACGGCACCTTCATGAAAATGAGGATCCTTAACTACTACTGCGGTCAAAAGGATCAGGATTGTCGTTCCATGATGTGTAGCCGGGAAGAAGCCGCCTGCCTCACCATTGAATATGTTCTGGCTGAACCCGGTTCCCAAACATTCCCCGACACCCGTCTGGCAAATAATACCCAATCAGTAGAAAAAATCATTGATTAAACTTTTCTCCATTTTATTGGCATTACTGGTTCTTATTTCTTGCGAAAGCGAGAAACAAGAGGGAATGGTTCTTATCCCCGAAGGCGAGTTCACACTGGGCCTCAACCCTCAAAGCAATCTCCTGCAATTCATGTCAGACAAGACCTCCTCCCTCAATGCACAACCAGAACAACAGTATTTTTTAAAGGCATTTTATATTGACCAGTTTGAGGTGACCTATGAAGAATTCCTGAGGTTCAAACCTCAGGCCAGGTATCCAACCCGACAAAAGAATTTACCAATCAGCGGAGTCAGCGAACATGAAGCCGAAGCCTATTGCTTTTGGATCGGCAAACGCCTGCCTACTGAATTTGAATGGGAAAAGGCGGCGCGCGGTGGCGACAATCGACTTTTCGTATGGGGCAA
>PCTK01000137.1:1398-1773 GCA_002786505.1 Nitrospinae bacterium CG22_combo_CG10-13_8_21_14_all_47_10
CACCAGGATAAAAATTACGGGAAAAAATTCAAGGTTACCCGCGGAGGCTCCATCCATAAACGCGAACATGGCTTTATAAAAGAGTTCACTATGGTTCCCTACAGAAACATTTCACCTCCTGAAATGAGATTCTGGGACACCGGTTTTCGTTGCGCAAAATCCGCCTGACCGCGTATTAGTCCCCTGCCCCATCCCCAGGAGGGGGAGTAGTATCTTTTGACATGGGAGGTTCCGCATTCAAATTTTCCCTCACGAAAGGCCTCGGTAAGGGAGGCATGGGGGATTTAATATCACCAGAAATATCGGTTGAAATACTACTATTTCCCAAGTTGGCCTCACTCTTTGTTTCCGAAGGCACATTATCTACCGATTCCC
>PCTK01000137.1:1779-1921 GCA_002786505.1 Nitrospinae bacterium CG22_combo_CG10-13_8_21_14_all_47_10
CCTTTTTTGTAACATAACCGGGACGCCGACGCCTACCTCTCTGAGGTCCCCGCCGAACACCAGGTCTCCCTGCATATTTCCTTCGGGTGTTGGGCCTGGCCTTTTCGGGCTCCGTCTTTTCTGGCTCCTCCTGCACTCCTTG
>PCTK01000137.1:1945-2181 GCA_002786505.1 Nitrospinae bacterium CG22_combo_CG10-13_8_21_14_all_47_10
TTCCTCAGTCTCAAAAGACTCTTTCGGCTTTTCAACAGGTCTAATAGCATCCGGAGTTTTCTCGTTTTCCCAAACTTCAGTCACGGTAAATTTAAAATCTTCATAAGGCAAACCCGCTTTGATCTGGAATCGAAACTCAACCAAATGTTTCGACTTCAACTCTGCCAAAACGCCTAGTTTATGATTCAGGATATAATTGGATATTTCCGGGGATATTTCAAGAGTAAGGACTTTTA
>PCTK01000137.1:2205-4632 GCA_002786505.1 Nitrospinae bacterium CG22_combo_CG10-13_8_21_14_all_47_10
AAATTTTCCGCAGAACATTCAGGATTATAGAGTCCACCGAACGTACCAGGCCTGAACCACCACAAAGTTTACACTGTTCAAAAACTCCTTCTTTAACTGGTGGTGAAACCCGTTGCCGGGACATTTCGAGCAACCCAAATTTAGAAATTCTAGCGAGGTTGATCCGTGCTTTATCCGTTTTACACCACTGCTTAATTTGCTTTTCAACAGCGGCCTTGTTCCTTTTCTGGAACATATCGATAAAATCAATAACAATCAGTCCCCCCAGGTCTCGCAACCGGAGTTGCCGCGCAATCTCCTTGGCGGCCTCAAGGTTCGTTGTCACCGCTGTCTCTTCCAGATCCAGGCCCCCTTTGGTTTTACCAGAGTTGACGTCGATAGAAACCATCGCCTCACCAATATCAATCACTATGGAACCACCAGAAGGTAGTAAAACTTTGCGCTGATAAATAGATTCAATCTGCTCTTCAACATTGTATTCAGAAAAAAGAGGCTTCGTTTCTTTATAAAGCTTAACCAGGTTCCTGTTTCGAGGCATGACCAACTTTATAAAATCCTTTAAAGATTTATATGCTTCCGTGTTATCCACGATAATTTGGGAGGTATCACTACTGAAATGGTCCCGAACAGTCCTGACAACCAGATCCGGCTCTTTATAAATTAAAAATGGCCCTGCAACAGCCTCGTTTTTCTTTGCCTCTTCAATCTTGTTCCAGATTTTCAACAACATCTGTAAATCTTTCTGCAGTTCAACCTTGGTCTGCCCAACACCGGCAGTGCGAATGATAACCCCCAGATGCTCCGGCAAGTCCAAATCGGCAACAATGTCCTTTAGTTTTTTCCTTTCACTTTCGTCTTCAATTTTTCGAGAAACAGCGCTACCTTGCCCCTGCATCAAAACCAGAAACCTGCCAGCCAAACTTATAGCATTTGTCAGCGAGGGCCCCTTGGCATCCCTGCTTTCTTTTGCAACCTGAACAACAATACGCTGGCCGCGAATCAGAACATCCTGTATCCTGATTTTCGCTTTTTTCTCGCCAGTGTGGACATAGGACTCTTTCAAAACATCTTTGAAGGGTAGAAAACCATATTTCTTGCCGCCAAAATCGACAAAGGCGGCTTCAATAGAAGGTTCGACCCGGTTGATCACCCCTAAATAAATATTGCCTTTAATTTGTTCTCGGGAAGAATGTTCAACGATATAATCTTCGATGACATTATTATCCAGAACGACAGCCCGGCACTCTTCAGGATGCTGAGCGTTAATCAGCATTACTTTTTTTGCAGTTTTATTTTTTCTCATTAGAAATTCTTCCTGACTTTATCTTGCAGGTTACCACCAATGGTAGGTTTCCAAGCCGGACAAAATATTGAAAAGGTTGATATAAAAACAATTAACCTTTATAATTCAAATAATTGAATGCACACTTTGTTTTTTTGCCGGTTGGAATCACAGGTTATCGGTCTTGGTGAGGAAAGAAGAAATCTGTGTTTTAGGATTGGTTTTTCCCTGTCGGAAAGTCTATAAAAATGTTATTTAAATTCTATTAAAATCTTGATAAAAACCGTAAACCTTTAGTTGATATAAATTCCTTCAAAAAAATGGAACAGTAGAAACCTACTTATGACTAAAGCCGGTTGCTCCCGGCATAAATTATTATTTCCAAATCGGGTATAGCTACACCCAAAATAATCATACCATTCTTATCTAAAAGAATGAAAAGATAATTGTTGGATGGGCAAATTATTTCGATAAAAATGATGCAATAGCAGTAGCATTTGGCAATAAAAATATCGAATTTCAACCTTTCTGGGACAATAAACAGGAAAAAAGTATGAATAGCGCAGATCCGAATAATCCGATTGGAATGAACCAGTTAGGCGAATTAAAACCGAATGACTTACGCGGTAAGACTATATTCATCCGGTGTGATTTTAACGTGCCACTACGATCCACAGCAAAAGGGCTTTATCGAGTGGCAGACGACACCCGAATCCGCCGTTTTCTGGATCTCACGTTCAGAAAGATCCACGAGTTAACAGAAGGAGATTGTCGAATCATTATCGGCACTCACCTTGGGAGGCCTCATAAGACAAAAGATCATACCGGCTGGGACGGTATTTTCAACATTCAGTTTGTTTCCTCTCACTTTGATACTTTAATTCGAAGAATTTATGGGGATACTTATACCATCTTTCCCCCGGAAACCATTGATTCACACATGCAACATTCTCTGGAAATCGTTGCGCACAAACGTTTACCCCCCGGAGGAATCAAGTTTCTACCCAATTTGCGTTATCTTTTGGACCCAACAAATACGGATCTGTACCGCACAGAATTCATCACACAACTTGCAGATATTGCTGATGTCTATGTAAATTGCGCATTCGGTTGCAGTCATCGTGTAACAAAAAGCATCAAACTTT
>PCTK01000137.1:4716-7936 GCA_002786505.1 Nitrospinae bacterium CG22_combo_CG10-13_8_21_14_all_47_10
CGACTCGAGTACTATCCCAACCTAAAAAAACCCTTGTCGTAGCTGGTGGAGCAAAGATATCGGATAAAATCAAGATTTTAAAACAGTTTGTCATGACCGGTGTTAAAGGTATTCTAATCGGCGGCAAAATGGCCAACGCTTTCCTGCTGGCCCAACAACAAAAAGAATTGTTACAGCCATTTCAGAAGGACACCTTACCGGCAAAACTACTTAGCCAGCAGGAAACCGAAAACGAGGAGCTTCTGAACGAAATTAACCTGGCTGAGGAAATCCTTGCACTTGCAGAAGTCAACAGGGTCATTTTACTCCTTCCCGAAGATTACAAGATCGTAACCGATTACCAGAGTACTATTTTTGAAAACAAAAATTCTCCTGATTTTTCTAAAGAGTTACAGCTTGATCTGGGGGAAAAAACCATTCAACAGTTTGCTGAAATTTTCAAGGATATCAAAAATGTGTTCTGGAACGGGCCCCTGGGAGCCTACGACCATCCAGCGTGCACCTATTACGCAGAAGGCTCTCTGGAATTGGCTAAATTACTTTTCCAAATGGCCCTGGTTGACGCAGAACTATCCGTGGTCATTGGCGGGGGAGATTCTGCCGCGATACTGAACAAAATAGGAATCACGGAATTGAAAAAAATGATCAAAGCCCAGATTGAGAAACAATTTTCCCCAACGATAAATCGTAATCAGTTATCCATCGACTTTCTTGAAAATGATGCGTATCAATTGTGGAATTATTTTGCCAGCAATTTCTTTGTATCCACTGGAGGAGGAGCTTCACTAGAGTTCATTGAGGGATTTTTAAAAGGAGAAGCCAAGGGGGATATGGCTTCCTACCTGCCAGGAACAGCAACATTGATGGAACTATGTAAAATATAATTTTCTTGCAAGTGGGATATTTTTTCCACAAAGCTTTTTAAAATCTTCTTAAATTGCTCACATTCATTGATCAAGTCGATATAACACTTTCGGGTTTCAATTGCCAGAAAACATATATTGTCGCCACCCACATTTTCTTTTCTCTTGGTGAACATATCGGTTAAAGGTTTTACTTCCGGGTTGCTCAACCCCAAGACTTCTACTTCCCTGTCTATGCCCGTAATACTTTCTCCAAACTGGCGAATTTTTTGGGAATTATTGCGGCTTGATGCTCCTTTGATGATTTTCCCGCATAGCTTCTCCCCTGCCAGGGCCAGGCTTGATACATTTTCCAGTACGGAGTATTTTTTTTCAAGTTGTTCACCAATTAATCCTATATTAATACAATCATACTCCCGCGACAGGTCATTGCAGATTTCGCCGATAAGGATTTCATCGCCTGCCATAAGCCACGCCCCAGAAAGATTTCTTCTCCATAAAAGGGTATAGGCCGATCGAAGCACATCATTTATTCCAAGTTCATGCCTTACAAGGGATCGCAATCTAAAGTTCATATCAAAATCATAAACCGTTTCAAAAACATTTACTTCAGAGTCTGGCGTGATCATTTCAGGAAGATTCCAGGATTGGGTTTGGATATGATTTTCAATCGCTGAAAAAAGGTATTCCGGGCGCACCTTGTCCACACAAACAATATTATTACAATGAACTCCATAACTGCATGGGGCACAAGAAATTCCTGCCTGGAAAATCAGGTGCCCTGGAGAAAATGGCGCCGTTTCATAAGGATGCGCATGAGCAAAAAATAAACCGATAATTTTTGTTCCCAGCGCCGCCGCCAAATGCATAGTTCCTGTATCGTTGGTGACCAAATAATTGCATTTTTCCAATAATTGAGACAGTTCACTAATACTGGTCTTCCCGGCAAAGTTGGAAATTCGGTCCTTATTCCTTGTCCTACTTATAATGTCTTCGGCAACTTTACTTTCAGATTCCACACCGAAAATTAAAATTCTGGCATTGATTTTCTCGATCAACATATTTGCCAGGTTTGCGAAGGACTGAGCAGACCAGCGTCGGCCTTCCAGACTAGATCCAGCCTGAAATCCAATCAAAACATTTTCAGATTTTGGGGGCAATAAAGTATCCACCGAAGGCCCGCTTTGAGGTCGCACCACTTCAATGCAACGACCCTTCACATCAATCCCTCCACTGCCAGAAAAAATTTCCACAAGATTAAATTCATTATAAGTACGATTAAAAATTTCCACCCCAAAATACTCCATCCAGGGGTGTCCTGTCATGCGATCCCCAAATTCATTGCAATGGAAACCAATAACATTTTTGATTCCCAAATAATGCACCATAAGTGCACTGAATTTTGAATGGCTCAAATTTACAAGAAGATCATAGTTCTGGATCTTGATATTCTCCAATCTCTGTTCAAGATAACGATAAACCTTAATCCAGGATTGATCCTCCCAGTTCTCGCTAATAGTAAACTGTTTAAAATTGAGAACGATTGAATCATCCACGCCGGGTATCAGGGGCACAACACCGGCAAAGTCGCTGGTAACCAGAAGGGTGATCTTTGATTCGGGATACTTTTCTTTCAAACCTTTAATCAAAGGAGTGGTCTGAATCATATCTCCCATTCGAGTCATGCTGAGAATCAAAATATTTTCAGGCATGATCAAGCATTCTCCTTTAAAATTTGATTCAACATCAAAAATAAGGTTTCGTTACTATCCAATGCCCCTTCTCCCTGATGAATGTGGTCAATCACCGTTTTCAAGGAAAAAGGATGTTGGCCTTTGAACTGGTTTAAATATTGACCCAGTTCAGTGTTTGGCCCGGCCTGATCAATGCAATAATCCAAAGGATCTCTTTCAATTTCTTTCATAGAATCCAAAGCCGTTCTGCGTCCCAGGAAAACATGGAGCAACAACTCTTGCATACGATGCTCCATAGTATGTTCCTTCAGGACACGCTGGTAGGATTTCAAGGAAATCACACTTCTTTCACCCGGATTAGCAAGATAAAATTCAATTTGATCGCGCATTTGATCCAGCGTATCAAAAGCTATTATTTCTTCGCCTACCCTGAACATGCGCGACAGGTCTTTCCGATTATCGACAAGTTGGAATCCCCGGCATGCAGAAATCTCAAAAGTTCGAGGATTTATAAAGTCACCCTCCGGGTTAATTCCATAATGGTATGTGGAAGAATGTAAATTCAAATTGATTTTGGCGGCGTTATAAATTTTAACAGTTTCTTCTGTTGATACCCGCTTATTGCTGTTTTGAACCTGTCCTCCCAACGGTGTTTCCAGGTTC
>PCTK01000182.1 GCA_002786505.1 Nitrospinae bacterium CG22_combo_CG10-13_8_21_14_all_47_10
TTTTGAGTGTCCGGGCTAATGGCTTGACAGGCCCTGTAAAGTCAGTGCTACAATAAGCAAAAAGTTCCTGAGTACATGCGGACAGGGTGTTGCTTTGTCCGGTCCTGAAGGGTGGGCGTTTGAGTTCCTGGCTATAGATTTCAAACGCCATCTTTTTCTATTTTTTTGAGAATTCATGAAAGAGGAGTTTATGGCGGAAGATAATCTTATAACGGTGGAAGAAGTGCGAAATGCCCAGGATAGCCTGAAAAATGGCATCACTTTGCACGAAAATAAAAGCTTCAAGGAAGCTATTGAGGAGTTCAAAAAATCGGCGATGACGCATCCTTTTGACTCAAAGCATGTTGATGAACTGGGGGCCAAGTTGAAATCGGGCAGTTATAAGCTTCAACAGGAAAGTATTGCCTACATGGGTTGCGCGGCGGTTCATCTCAACAGGCTCATCCAGGGTCTGGAAGAGGAGCAGAGGCAGGAGGTGCCGGTGGATGAATCATTAGTGGACGCATTTAAGGGCTGGCAATGAGCGCGCAAAACCGGGAATTTCTTCGGCAGATAATGCGCAAGGAGATCAACGATCGCAAAATTCCTTTAAGCCTGGGTAAGACCTGCCCGGTAAAATGCACGTTTTGTTATGAAATGGACCATAGCTACCGCCAGACTTTTGATATGCCTCTTACCACGCAAGAGGATTGGGAGTTTATTTTAGGTGAAATTCAGGCCTTCCCAACCCGGCCAACCGAATCGTGGATCCTGGGAGGCAATGAGTATATGGAGTGGACGGACCTCGCCCTGCACCCGAAGGCGATGGACTGGATTGAAGAGTTCCTGCAAAAGACAGATAAAAATATCATCATGTTTTCGGTGGGTTATTTTGACCCGAAAAGGCTTAACCGTCTGGTGGAAAAGTATCCCGGTCGCATCAATTTTGAACTTTCAGTAATCACGTTAGGGGCTTATCGCAAACAATTGATGCCGAAGGGGCCTTCGGTCAATCAGGTGCTGGAGGTGTTGGATGGTCCGGCGGTGACCTCGGCTAATTTTTATTCGTTTGGTCCCGGAACCATGTCTGAAGACGCGAAAACCATTGCAAAAATTAACAAGGACTGCTTGTTGTGGATGGGCACCCTGACGCCTTTGAAATATATTGATGAGAAAACCACCGCTCTGATGCGGCAGGGCAAGCGGTTTCTCGCTGGTGAGGCACAAAAAATTTATGACATGAATTTGTCCAATATCCAAATGATTCATACTGAATCGGATATCACCTCTTTCCTGAACCGCAACAAAATTATCAAGACGTTCGATGCCTGCGAATTGGATAAAAAGGACTGGGTCGTCATGGCAGGCAATGTTTACCGGGTCCTGCATATGTTTCGCCGGGGCCGGGCACGTTTCCTTTATGTGCCTAATGAAACTTTGGGAGGGGATTCGGATTGCACGACACTGCTTACTTTCAGCGATGTCGCCAAAAGGATAGGCCAACAGAGGGTTGTGTATCTCCCTCGTGTGATTATGGAGAAATCCTCCAATGATGAGCGGGACATATCGGGTGTTTCGTTTGATGATTTTAAAGAGCGTTTCCCCCGGGTGCGGTTTAAAGTGCTCAGCAGGATTAACTCTGACCTTTCAAATAAAAAGTTGTATGAAAAAGGGTATTTGAAAAATTATGTTGAGGACTATCTGCGGAACCCTCTTTCGAAAAAGTTTGAGGCGGTTGCCCACCCCAACTAATTTGGGCATATGAGCAAACCTTTGTAGGGGGTATTTTAAGGTGCGGTTGGAAAAATTGAAAGGGGATGGAAATGCAGTATCAGCTTAAAATTGTTTTCGTGGATAATCAGGAACTGATTCTTGGTACAACCCAAAAGCATGGTTTTAGTGATGATTTGGAGTTGTTTGAGGTGACTACCGCTGAGGAAATTTTTGTGATTCCCCTCAAGCAGATTAAATATATTTCCTGCGACGCCAAAATTTTCCAGAAATAATCTGGTAAACCGCCCGGCCCTGCAAGGTTTTTCAAAAGCGGACGCGGGCTTTTTTCATCCAGGCGGTTTCGTTGAATTTTCCTTGATAGAATTTTTCAAACAGGACTTCGTTTAGAGACAATGATTCCCCATCAATGATATTTTCCTCTTTTGAAGAAGACCTTTTTTCATTATCCATAGGCTTTTCCAGTGCGGATGTGGAAGCACCCGGTTCCAACTTATAGGTGTCAGGTTTTGAAGGGTTTTCATCCATCATTTGGTAAAGCTCATCAAGTCCCAGGAACAGGTTTAGAACAGCCTTGTCATTTATGTGATTCTGCTCCTTAAATCGCGAAAGAATATTCTGCACTTTTTTTGATGTCACGATGGCCTGTAAAATAGCATCATTCAAGTTCTCATACTCCTGATCTAAAAAAGCATCGGAATCCATATCAGTTTCTCCCTACAGGTTAAAAGGTATTTATGGGTAGTATTAGCAAATCCGATGCCATTTCTTTTTTTTGTGTGGAAGTTGGTTTATTCCTTTTAAATTATATATTTATGCGTATTTTTGTAGCGTCAAAATTTTTGCATTAAGCATGGATGTTAAATGTTCACCAGATTTGAGGGTGAAATTATTGACGAAACCAGGGCAGAAAAATTTTTATTGTGCTGTGAAAACAGCGCGCTATTATTTTTCTTTATCCTGCGGGTGATATTTTTTGAGTGCCAGTTTCTATAAGTTGGGGGTTCTGCCGGGTTGTATTGACCCGATCTATAGCTTATTATGAAAATAAATGTAAGTTATTTTGGGTGATTATTTCATGTCAATTCTGGCAAAGAATCTGAAAACGATTCGCAAGGAACTGGGTTGTACCCAATCCGTAATGTCGGAAATCCTTAAAGTAGGTTTTCGCACTTTTGTCCGTTATGAAGCGGGGGCGAGGGACGCTCCAGTCTCCGTGTTGGTCAAAATTGCCCGGCTGGGAAATATATCGCTGGAACAATTATTGACCTCTGAAATAGATAAAAATGATATTGCCCCTTTGCAGAGAGTGGCCAAAAGCTCATCATCGACGGAAGTGAGTGTGGTTGACTTCAAGGAAGGATTGGTGGAGTTCAATGATCCTCCCCGCCAGGAAATCATCACTTTGGACAATGGTGAGAGAAAGATGTTAACGCTTTTTAGGAAAATGGGTCCGCATTTTCAAAAAGATTGCCTTTCCAACCTGGGGAAAATTGTGGGAGCAGGAAGAAACACGGAAAATTTCCTGGATAAAGTCGGGAACGAACGACCCGGTGATAAGAAAAAAGAAGAAAGCCCTGGAGAACCTGCCAAAAATGCTATTAGCCAGCCCAAGGCAAAAAGGAAACCGGGGAGAAAGAAGTTGGATAAAAAAGCTTTGCAAGAAAAGATAGACAAGCTTAAAATGCTTACCCGGAGTATTAACAAAACCACGGTGAGATAATATCAGTGAAAAATGCCGGTGTCAGGAGGTCTTGGCACGGTGTGGCTGGGTTGATTGTTCTTTCCGCATTCCTTTTCCTTGAGTTTTATACCAACCTGTTTGAAAAAAGCGTCGGTTATTACTTGAAGTGGCAAAACCACAAAAGGCCCCAATTAGGTAGGATGTGGGAGCGGGACCGGCAATCCCTGGTAGCACAAGCCAAAATACAATCCATTCGATCCTCGCTGGATCTTCAGGAAGAAACAGCATCGGGAATTTCTTCCTTCAAGCATTTGTTTGAAGGGATATCTCCGGGATTTCCGCTCGTCGTTTCCCGGGAAAAGTTTCTTCAGCTCTATTATGATTTTCCGGGGCAGTGGTCGGAGCAAATTATTTCTTCTTATGATCTGGTTGAATTGGATTCGAAGAAAAACTGGGACCGGGTCTCCCTGAAACGATTTGGCCCCTGGATCACTCTGCAATTCATTGATCGCCAAAATATTCCTATCCATGAATTGTTTCTGTCTGTAGATACCCTGTTTGAAGTCCAGGCAACACGGACTGTTAAACGGGGAACTCTGGAAGAAGCAACGTTTACCGCAAATCGAATTTTCCCGATTTCCGAGTTTATTCCTGTCTTGAAATCCTTGGACGTAACCACCCAGAAAGCAGTTTTCCCTGAACCGCGCTGGTTTTTGGGGAAAAATTACCATGTTACCCGTGTTGGTATTTCGGATTTTCCTGCTGGAGAGTTGGCCCAGCATCTACTGTTTGGAATTGAGTACGACACGGATTACTACACAGGGGTTCTTTTGATTCCCGTCGCAATGGAATTGGCCAATAATATGATGTCGCAAATTGAAAAAGCCGACCTTTATCCTAATGGAACACTGCCTTCCACAGGAGAGAGCCCTTGATCGGTCGCTTACTTCATGCCGTGAACCTGGTTCTGGTAACTTTAATTCTTCTTGTGATCCTGGTTGTTACTGGCCTGTATTTTTGGTTAAGCCAGGATTTGCCTCAACTCCCCAAAAATCTGCAAAATATCAACCTCAGCCTTCCGACAGAAATTTATTCTTCGGATGGTGAGCGTATTAAGATTCTCGGTGAAAGGCATCCCATTGCCCTTGAGGATATTTCTCCTTTTTTCACAAAAGCCATCATTGGTGTTGAAGACTCCCGATTTTATCAGCATAGCGGAATAGACCATAGAGGATTAGTCCGTGCCTTATGGACTAACCTTCGTCAAAAAAGGATTGCCCAGGGAGGAAGCACGATCACTCAGCAACTTTCCAAAAACCTGTTTTTTTCTTTTGAGAGAAACTGGGTTCGTAAGATCAAAGAGCTTTTGATTGCCTTCCAGCTGGAATCGACTTTCACTAAAGACCAGATTCTTGAGGCTTATTGCAATCAGATATATTTTGGTAGCGGTGCTTATGGGGTTGAAGAAGCGGCGCAAATATATTTCAGAAAGCGCGCCAAGGACCTGACTTTACTTCAAGCGGCTCTTCTTGCCGGTCTCCCTAATTCGCCTAACAATGCGAACCCATTCGCGCATTACGAAAGAGCAATGCAAAGAACGAAATATGTGCTGAACAGGATGACTGCGGAAAACCTGATTACGGTTAATGAAAAAGAATTGGCTCTGCAGTCAAATATTGACCTGGTTCTTCCCAGGGTGGAGTCGAACCCCAACCTTTATTTTGTTGACCAGGTGCTGGAACAAATCGAAAAGGATTACGGTAAAGAATTTGTGCATTTTGGAGGCTTAAAAATTTTTACCACACTGGATACGCGTTACCAGGAGCTTGCTTTTAAAAGTGCCCATAACCATTTGGAAGCTTTGGAAGGCAAGGTTGTCAAGGAGCAGGGTGCAGGCCCGCTTCAAGCGGCATTAGTGGCCATAGAAAATAAAAGCGGAGCCGTGCGCGCAATGCTTGGAGGGAAAGACTATTCGTATAGCCAGTTCAATCGAGCCGTATCGAACAACCGTCTTCCGGGTTCTTCCTTCAAGCCGTTTGTGTATTTTACCGCGATGGAAGAACTTGGCTACTCACCCGCTACAGTTGTGGTGGACGAACCATTGTCTATAGACATTCCCGGTGGAGAACCTTGGACCCCCCTGAATTTTGATGAAGAGTTTGCGGGACATATTGTCCTGAAAAAAGCTTTGATGAAATCCATCAACATTATTTCGGCGAAGCTGGTCAATGAAGTTGGGCCGGAAAAAGTGATCCGAACGGCGCGGCAGTTTGGTATTAAAAGTCCGTTAGGGAAAAACCTTTCGCTGGCTCTGGGAACTTCCGGCCTGTCCCCTTTTGAAATGGCGTCCGCATACAGTGTTATCGCCAATCTGGGAATCTATAATGAGCCTTATTTGATCCAGCACATTGAGGATTTTCAAGGCAACCGGCTTTACGAACATTACTATCAGGGGGTGCAACAGTTTTTGCCTGATTCCCTTTACCCGCTTCTGAACATGATGCAAGGGGTGATAGATGCTGGTACCGGACAGGTGGTGAGGAGGATGGGTTTTCGTCACCCCGCCGGAGGAAAGACCGGAACTACCAATGACTTCAAGGATGCATGGTTCAATGCGTTTACAAAGGATATTTCAGCTTCTGTCTGGGTGGGTTTTGATAATAATAACCCTATGAAATTTAAATCCGGTAAAGGTTTGACGGGAGCCAGTGGTGCGGCACCCATCTGGGTGCATTTTATGCAAAAAGTACTGGAAGGGAAAAGCCCGATAAAATTTCCTGTTCCAGACAAGATCAAATTTGCCACCGTTGATGTACAGAAAGGCTATCTTGCTAATGAGTTTTCTCTTGAGACTTTGCAGGTTGCGGTTAAGGGAGATGTTGATCTTTCGGCGCCCGCTGTCTTAAATGTCCCGGAGCTGGATGAAACCGGCCTTCTCCCTGACCCGGTTAACGAGCCTCTGGACTCCAAACAACCTGAAAAAAGAAATGCTGTACCAAACCCTTAAATTTTATTTGGCGCGAATCGCCGTTTCGTTAATCCTGATTTTTGGATTGGGTTTTGCGCTTCTATTTTTTCTGCATGAGGTGGCACTTCAAAACGTCCAGTTTGATGATGCGGCCATCCAATGGGCCATTATCATTGTCTGTTTGTTCTTTGGGTTTATTGCATATGGAATGGTGGGAGAACAACGTTTTTTCAACGCCTTGCACTTTCTTAAAAATGTTTCTCCTCAGTCCAATCCCCATGAAATTAAAAACCAGTATGAAAACCTGTTGAGTTTCACATATTCTTCTTATTTCTTACCGGAAACAGGGAAACAGTACAGGATTCTTGTAGTCTTGTTATACGCGGACTACTTGCTGTCTATTGGGGATGAAACTCCCAGAGCCTTGAATATTTATGTGCAGGCTTTTTTGCAAAGCCCCAAGGATTCGCGTTTTCGAAAACCCCTCCTTGCAATTCTGAATCAAGGCCGGGAACTCACCCCTGAGGAAATGGACCTGCTTCTGATTATGGTTCAGCAGGAAGAAATTCATGACCCCACTTTAACCCATTATCTTGCCGGCCTGTTTCTCAAGGCTGGGCAATGGTCCGGGAAAGTCGAACCGCTGTTTTTGAGCGCGTTGGAGGATAAGAGCGCGCTTTCCAGTGAAATCATTCAATTTGCCTTACCTATTTATCTGGCTCATAAAAGGACGGATGAATTAGCCTTGAGATTTTACCTGTTTGCATTGAACTATCCGGTTAACGGGAAAGATGAAATTGAAAACTACCTTGCTCATAGTTATTGCGAGGGCAATCTTGCCGGAGTTGCTCCAGAACTGCATCGGAAATGCGGAGAAGTATTCGCAGGCCTGGATTCTGGACGACAAGAGGAAATTAAAAAGCAATCTGAGCAAAACCGGATCGCGTCTAAACTAAAAAAAATAAAACTTTTACGCAGGGAAGATCTTCAGGATTTGAAGCGCCTGAAAGTGGAGATGGGTCTGGTTGCAGGGCGAATGACAATATTGATGCAGGGTGTTGGTTGGTTGAGCCGAAAAATTTTGCATGGATTTAAATGGATTCTTCTTCGGGTTCTTGATGGTCTCATCAACTTTGGGAAATTTTCTTTAAGGGGAAAACTGATTTGTTTTGTGGTTCTTTCTGTTTCAATTATGCTTGCTCTTGGCTTCAGTGAACTGGTTTCAAAAAATAAAGATAACTTGCCTCCCGCATTGTCAACGGCATTGCCTGCGCCAAAGGCTTCAAAAGCAAAAAAAGATGATCGGGTCTTCACTGTACAAATTGCCGCGGTCGTTTCGGCCAATCAAGCGGATAAGATGGTCAGGCGTCTTAAAAAGAAAGGGGTCGAGGGTCTTTACGTGGTAAAGTCCGTGCGAAGGGCTGGAGGACATTGGTATAAAATCAGGATAGGACAGTTCCCTTCCAAGGAACAGGCTGGCGTATATGCCAACCGGCTGGTCGATTCCAAGTCCATCAAAAACTATTTTGTGATTTCGTTGCCCAAGAATTAAATT
>PCTK01000117.1:0-6259 GCA_002786505.1 Nitrospinae bacterium CG22_combo_CG10-13_8_21_14_all_47_10
TACTGAAATCGTAAGATCCTTTTCGCGGAAGAGAGGCGGTAAAACTACTGAAATCGTAAGATCCTTTTCGCGGAAGAGAGGCGGTAAAACTATCGGCCGCTTCTTTCATCGCTTTATCTTTGGCCTCCCCTTCTTCCTCAGCTTTCTTGCGAATAGCGGCTTCTTTTTCTTCTTCTGTCATATCAGCTTTCCCCTCTTCCACTTGGGCGGCCTGCTGGCCTTCTTCCACCGCGGGGGCTTCGTCACCTTCCTGTGCTTCCTTCATGGAGGTTTTGAAGTTTTTGATACTGCGTCCAAAAGCACTGCCAATTTCGGGAAGTTTTCCTGCCCCGAAAATAATCATAATGATGACCAAAATAATCATCAACTCAGGAAAACCAATTCCCATCATAATTCGTACCCTCCCAGTATTTGATAATAGGCTTGGGGCCAAACAGGCCGTTTACCTACAGAAACAATAAAATTAAATAGAAAAGACCAGTCTATCCTTTTTATATAAGCAATTACAAGGGGAAATGGCCCAACCCGGTTAACAGAGATACTCAGCCTTGGCGAAGGGATTTTATTGCTTTTTTATAGTCTTTCGCATTAAAAACAGCCGATCCCGCGACCAACACACTTGCCCCTGCCTGCACAATATCCCCAACATTTTCGGAGTTGATACCTCCATCCACTTCAAGTTCTATCGGGTTTTCGTAATGACTCATGACTTCGCTCAGGTTCTGGATTTTATCCAGCATCGAAGGAATAAATTTTTGACCCCCGAACCCCGGATTGACCGACATGAGCAAAACCATATCGATCTCGTGCAGAATTTCTTCCAGCGAAGAAAGAGGCGTAGCGGGATTCAACACGACTCCGGCCTTTATATCCTGAGCCTTGATCAACTGAATGGTGCGG
This sequence comes from Nitrospinae bacterium CG22_combo_CG10-13_8_21_14_all_47_10, assembly GCA_002786505.1. Taxonomy (GTDB): domain Bacteria; phylum Nitrospinota; class Nitrospinia; order Nitrospinales; family VA-1; genus LS-NOB. Next base: position 901 of record PCTK01000117.1, read on the forward strand.
TTTAAATGCCGACAAGCTTCAACATGAACGGTAATGATGTCTGAGCCGGCAGATATGAAGTCCCCAATATAATTGTCTGGACTCTCTATCATCAAATGCACATCCAACGGCAATTCAGTCACTTTTCGGATAGACTCCACCACCGCCGGGCCAATAGTGATATTGGGCACAAAATGACCGTCCATAACATCCACATGGATCCAGTCCGCTCCCGCCTGTTCTACCGCCTTCACTTCATCCCCCAGCCGGGCAAAATCCGCGGAGAGGATGGAAGGTGCGATGATTACCTCATTTTTCTTCCCGGCCATTGACTCTATCAACCTCCATTCTGGAAATAAATCGACACGAAGCATAGCATAAGCTGATAAATCGTTCCATTTTTATAAGCCTTTCTTGCAAAGCTCTGGTACTCAATGACTTATTTCATTATAATGAACTGCTTTTCACCCACTACCATTAAGCCCATGCAGACCATACTCGAAAATCTCCGTGAGAAAATCAAGAAACTTTTGATGCAGGACCATAATATGCTCTTGCTAGCGGCGGTGATCGGGTTTCTGGCCGGGATGGCATCGACCCTGTTTCGCTGGCTCATCGGATTTTTTGGTGATGTTTTTTCAGCCGATGGACTGGCTGTTATTGGAATAACCGGCTCCACCGTTCCTTTCCTGTTGCCGCTCATGCCAATGATTGGGGGAGTCGTTACTGGCATCATCTGCCACTTTTTTCCTGATGCGGTGAAAGAAAATGGAGTGCACCGGGTCATGCATGCTGTCGCCATGAAGGCCGGAAAAATTCGCAAACGCACCTTGCTGACCTGTTCCATCACATCAGCGCTCACTATCGGGTCTGGAGGGTCGGCGGGGCGAGAAGGGCCTACTGTGCAAATTGGCTCAGCAGTAGGTTCGGCTCTTGGCGGCTTGTTCCACCTTTCTCATGAACGAATCCAGGTTTTAGTCGGCTGTGGCGCCGCGGCGGGGATCGCCGCCTCCTTCAATGCTCCCTTGGCCGGAGTCCTGTTCGCCCTTGAGATCATTCTCAGCGATTTCACCATTCACACGTTCAGCCCTATCGTGGTCGCCTCCGTAATTGGTACGGCTACCGGTCGGGCTCTGGAGGGAAATGAAATCACCTTCCACGTTCCGGTTCATGAACTGGTCAGCTACTCCGAAATTGTTTTTTATTTGCTTCTCGGACTCCTTTGCGGAGTGGCTTCAAAATTATTCACTTTCGCCTATTTCAAAGCCCATGAAATTTTTGAAGATAAGGTTGAGCTCCCAAAACCCTTGAAACCTGCTCTTGGAGGGCTGATAGTGGGTTTCATTTCCATATTTTTCCCGGCTGTTCTCGGCAACGGTTACGAGTTCATGGAAAAGGCCCTGCACGGAGACCTATTTTGGGGACTGGCCTTCGCGTTGATCTTTTTAAAAATCATCAGCACCTCTACAACCCTGGGTTCCGGAGGGCTGGGCGGTGTTTTCGCGCCTTCCCTGTTTATCGGAGCCATGCTTGGCTCCGCTTACGGAACACTGGTGCACGCGATTAATCCCGGATTCACGGCATCTCCTGAAACTTACGCGCTGGTGGGAATGGGCGCTGTAGCGGGAGCTGTGATGCAGGCCCCTTTGACCAATATCCTGATGCTGTTTGAGTTGACCAACGATTACACCATCATTTTGCCGATCATGATCACCTGTATTGTTTCGGCTTATACCTTCCGCGCGTTCGATAAAAATTCCATTTATGTTCAGAAACTGCTGAAGGAAGGCACCAGCATCAAACATGGCCGGGAAGTTTCTATTCTTAATTCCATCAAGGTCAATGATGTTTTAAGCCATGATGTCACAACAATTCCCGAAGGCATGCCGTTCAGGAAAATTCTCGAGACCATTTCATATTCCAAGAATTTTTATTTTCCCGTGGTAAATGCTCAAGGGGAAATGACCGGCATTTTGTCATTCCACATGATACGGGAAATGTTTTTTGAAGAAGATCTGGGCGATCTCGTGGTCGCCAACGATCTCAAAGTTAAATCCGTGATGACCCTCACTCCAGAAAAAAACCTCAACCAGGCCATGGAAATGTTCGCTAAGCTTGATGTAGAACAACTCCCCGTAGTCCGCCATGCCGACCCCAATCGGGTAATTGGCATGGTCAACCGTGGCGAGGTAGTCGCCGCTTACAACCGTGAAGTACTGGTTTCTGGATTCGACCGTTAGACCCCTGATGCCATACTCCCATTATTTCCGAATCTCTTTAATTTTTTTTCTTTGCCTGTTTATCTTCGTCCCGGGTTGTGGCAAACCCGAAACGGTTGCACACAAAAGATCCCAGTTTTTGATGGGGACTCTGGTCGAAATTTCTGCTTACGATAAAGACGAAGGCAAGGTTCAGTCGGCCATTCAGAGTGCCTTTGACGAAATTCAACGGCTGGAAGAATTGATGAGCACCCATATCCCCAACTCAGAAGTTTCAAAAATAAACCAGTCTGCGGGAACCCATCCCGTGAACGTATCCGCGGAAGTGCTCGAAGTGATGGAGCGGGCTCTTTATTGGGCAAAGCAAACAAATGGTGCGTTGGATATAAGTATAGGACCGGTTCAGGACCTTTGGGGATTCGAAGGGGACCACCCTTCCCTGCCTGATAAAAACACTCTTGCGCAGAAACTTTCTAAAGTGGGTTACGATAAAATCCGGTTAGATCATCAAACGGTATTACTGCAAGAAAAAGGAATGCACCTCCACCTCGGTGCCATCGCCAAGGGGTACGCGGTAGACCGGGCTATAAACATATTACAGGAAAAAAATATCCATCATGCCTTCATCAACGCGGGCGGCGACCTGAAAACCCTGGGCAACAGACCCGATAAAACGGCCTGGAAAATCGGCCTGCAACACCCCAGAAAGCCTGAGTCCGTCCTGGCCTCCTTTTCCCTGTCAGGAAAAGCCGTCGCCACATCCGGCGACTACCAGAAATATTTTGACCATGAAGGAATCCGCTACCACCACATCATGGACCCCAAAACAGGCTACCCGGTCACCGGTATTATGTCCGCAACAGTGGTTACCGATACCGTGATGGATGCCGATGCCCTTTCCACAGCGGTGTTCGTCATGGGGGTGGAAAAGGGGTTGGCTTTCATCGACTCCCTGGAAAATACCGAAGGCCTCATCATCGACCAGGACGGCGCTCCTCACTTTTCCCAAGGCATGCGGGGCTTAGCGGGGTTCTTCTTTGAAAGCTTCAAAGAGAACCTCAGCCATTAGACTATGCCCTATCTCATTTGGGTGGCAACGGTCGGGAAACAGGAAGGCTAACTTGGGATCAGCCTCCATGCCCTCCCCATAAGCTTCAAAATAGGTAACAAACAAATCGGGAAACCGGTCGTGCACAGTAGGCAAGTAGGGCTCCAGCGCGGAAGGGAAATCAAAGAAAGGGACTTTTTTTATTTCCGCGGTTTGTTTCGCGATATTCTGATATTCCGCAACATTGCAAACACTGACTAAAACTGGCCTGCCGCCTTTTCTGCGTACGCCTTCTACCAGCGCTTCAAGGTTTTCACGGTATTGCCCAGGCGGAACCCGTTGACCAAAACCTTCCTTCTGTTTGAGAACTCGTTTTGGCAAACCCAATGTCTTCATCCACCGAAACAGCAAAAGATGCTTCAGGCCCCAGTCAAGTTTTCCTGCCAGCGAGTTTCGCACTTCAAATTGACGACGATCCGTTTGCAACGAAGGATAGGCATCATTCCACCCGTAGGAAAGAATAACCCAATCGCCTTTTTCCACATCGCCCAACTCCTGCCACAGCAATTTCCCCTGAAAAGATGAAAAACCGGGAAGGGACAGGTTTCTCAGGTTAAAGGTGGTATTTAATTTTTTTACCAACCGGGACGGGTAAGATTTTTCAAAATCCACCCCCCAACCGAAACTGCTGGAGTCTCCAAGTACATGCAGAGTTCCTCCTTCTGTTTTAGTTTGATCCTTGGAAGGGGCGCGAAAGCCTTTGGCAGATGAGACAATCGTCCAGGTGGGAAGCTTGTCCACCACAAGCGCAGAGGAATAGTTCTGCACCGTGATCGAAATATCGGGTTTTAACCGATAACCATAGCGCAAGTCCGGCTGATAGGCGTAGGCATCTTCATTCACGAACCCCTGCCCGGCCACAAACCGCTGGTATTTTTCCAATACCACCGGGTCCATCTCTTCCATCCATGAAGGAATTGTGTAGGACTTATAGTGGAATACGGGCTCAAATCCTGAAAGCCTGAGAACCAACTCGATAAACCCAAAAAAGAAAAAAACCGCGATTACAGAGAAACAAAAAGACTGGATAGATTTTGATCTTTCGGTCACAACTGAAATTTGGAAGGGGAAAAACGTTTCAATAAAAGGGAGTTCCCAACTACCGAAACTGAACTCAAAGACATGGCCATAGCGGCAAATACAGGTTTCAGGAGGACCCCATAAAAAGGATACAAGACCCCGGCCGCGATAGGAATCCCCAGGATATTATAAAAGAAAGCCCAGAAAAGATTCTGCCGGATTTTTGCCAGGGTCTGCCGACTCAACTCAATCGCCAGAGGTACGGCCTGAAGCTCTGAGGTGACCAGAGTGATGTCAGAAGCCTCCATCGCGACATCCGTTCCGCTCCCTAAAGCAATACCAACGGTAGATTCAGCCAGTGCCGGAGCGTCATTGATCCCATCTCCAACCATAGCGACCTTGCGACCTTCTGCTAACAGTTTTTTAATTTCATCTCTCTTTCCCGAAGGCAGGACTTCAGAAATCACATCATCAATATCAAGTTTGCGGGCGAGTGCTTGCGCGGTTTGTCGATTGTCTCCGGTCACCATCATTACTTTCAAACCCATGCTCTTCAGGCGGTGAACGCATTCTTTAGCATAAGGCTTTATTTTGTCAGTGGTGGTGATGATGCCTTCAACCCTTCCATCAACACTTAAAATCATAGGTGTCTTTCCCTGACCAGTCAGTTTTTCCAGTTCATCGCTCATAGAGGAAAAATCAATGTGCTGTTCCTGCATTAATTTAATATTACCGAGAAAAACATTTTTATTATCAATTCTCCCCTGCACTCCAAAACCAGGCAGGGCCTCAAAGTCAGAAACTGTTTCGAATTTGAGGCCACGCTTCCTGGCTTCAGAAACTACCGCCTGGGCTAAAGGGTGCTCAGATTGTTTTTCCATAGAACCGGCCAGCACCAGCAGACGATCCGCGTCCAATAAGGTAGCGGATGATAAAAAGACATCAGCCACTTCCGGTTTGCCGAAAGTGAGGGTCCCCGTTTTATCAAATACAATAGTATCCAGTTTTTCAGCCTGCTCCAAAGCCTCGCCAC
>PCTK01000117.1:6310-7534 GCA_002786505.1 Nitrospinae bacterium CG22_combo_CG10-13_8_21_14_all_47_10
CGGTAGGAGTGGCAAGGCCCAAGGCGCAGGGGCAGGCAATGATCAGGACCGAAATAAATATCATCAGGGCAAAGAGAAACGGTGTGGTCGGCAAAGGGCCGAATGAATCTCCAAATCCCCACCAGAACGCAAAGGCCAGAAATGCAAGGCCAATCACTGTGGGCACAAAGATTCCGGCAATTTTATCGGCAAGTCTTTGCACAGGCGCTTTCGATCCCTGTGCCTGTTCCACCAGTTGAATGATCTGGGCCAGCAGAGTGTCTTTGCCCATATGGGTCACCCGCATTTTAAAGAATCCGGTTTTGTTGAGGCTCGCCCCGATCACTTCATCGCCCGATTTTTTTTCAACAGGAATACTTTCACCGGTCAACATGGACTCATCAATGGAAGATTGCCCTTCAATCAAAACTCCATCTACAGGAATTTTTTCTCCGGGCCGGACCAGAACTACATCGCCCTGGATAAGGTCCTCAACGCTAATTTCCAGTTCCTTCCCCTCTCGTTCAACATGGGCAGTTTTAGGCTGAAGTCCCATTAACTTCTTGATCGCGGAAGAAGCGCTATGCCTGGCACGCGCTTCCATCCACCGGCCAAGCAATACAAGAGCAATGATCATGACCGAAGTATCGAAATAGACATCCGAAAATTCAGCCCAACCCGGGAAAATCGTGACCCAGGCACTGTAGAAATAAGCCGCCGAAGTGCCCACGGCAATCAGCGTGTTCATATCCGCATAACCGTGACGCAATCCATTCACCGCTCCCCGGTAAAACTGCCCGCCGCCATAAAACTGCACGGGGGTAGCCAGAATGAACAATGTAATATTCAACGCTGGCAACTGAATATGGAATAAAGAGACACCCCGCATCGATAGAAACATGACTATCGCACTGGTCAGTCCGCTAAAAATCAGTTTCAGTTTCAGCTCGGCCAGGTGTTTGAGATAACGTTCCTCATCGGCCTCAGACAAAACATCGGGAGATTCTTCAGGTAAAAGGCGGTAACCGGATTCTTCCAATGCCAACCGCAAGATTTCAAAATCGACCAGAGCCGGGATATGATCGACCAACACCTGTTGGGTCGCCAGGTTAACATCGACGGCCTGCACCCCTGGCAATGATGAAAGTTTTTTCTCAACCCTTGAAACGCAGGAGGCGCAGGTCATACCCTCTACAGGGTACACCGTGCTTTGCCGGGGGACTTCAAACCCTAACTTTTCGATCG
>PCTK01000175.1:0-287 GCA_002786505.1 Nitrospinae bacterium CG22_combo_CG10-13_8_21_14_all_47_10
ATGAGGCGGGGTGACTGATGGACCACTCTTCTCCGAAGTACCTTCAAAATCCCGCTTCTTCTTTGGAGGAGTCGCTACCGTGGCGGATAATTTCGCCGGTGACCAGATAAATCACGTCTTCGGCAATATTAGTGGTGTGATCGGCGATTCGTTCCAGATAGCGGGAAGCGGAAAGAAGTTGGATATAGCTGTTTAAATTATCCGGGTCCTTTTTTATGGTTTGTTCTACGCACACATACATCTCCCGGTTCAAATCGTCAACCGCATCGTCATCTTCACAAACCTTC
>PCTK01000175.1:390-4701 GCA_002786505.1 Nitrospinae bacterium CG22_combo_CG10-13_8_21_14_all_47_10
GGTAAACCGCCCGCTCGGCAATGTTGACCGATAGGTCGCCGATACGTTCCAGATCGTTATTGATTTTTAAAATAGAGATGATCAAACGCAGGTCGTTGGCCACGGGCTGGTACAGGGCCAGAATTTTGAGGCACTCCTCTTCTATAAATACTTCACTCTGATCAATTTTGTAATCAGCCTCAATGACTTTTAGCGCCTGCTCGGATTTTCTCTGGGTCAGGGACTGGACTGAAAGCCGCACGCTTTCCTCCACATCGGCGCCTAAAGAAAGTATCAAGCGTTTGAGTTCATCAATAGCTCTTTCAAGATGCATGGCATGTCGAGACATTTTTACCTCTTAACCAAATCGGCCGGTTATGTAGTCTTCCGTTTTTGGAACGGAAGGATTGGTGAATAATTTTTCAGTTGGACCAAACTCTATCAATTCTCCAAGCAGGAGGAATCCTGTAAAATCTGCTACTCGGGCGGCTTGCTGCATATTATGAGTCACAATGACAATGGTAAAGTCCTCTTTCAATCCTACCATTAGTTCTTCAATTCTAGCTGTGGCAATGGGGTCGAGGGCTGAACAGGGTTCGTCCATGAGCAGTACTTCCGGTTCAACAGCGATGGCGCGGGCAATACAAAGTCGTTGTTGCTGTCCACCTGAAAGGGCCAGGGCGGTGGCATCAAGCCGGTCTTTCACTTCATCCCAAAGGGCAACGGATTTAAGGCTGTTCTCGACAATCTCGTCCAGTTTCTTTTTATCATTCATCCCGTGGATACGGGGGCCGTACGCCACATTCTCGAAAATCGTTTTGGGAAACGGATTAAACTTCTGAAAGACCATGCCGACATTTTTGCGCAGTTCGCTGACATCTAAAGCCGGGTCGGTTGTGTTCCTTTCGCCTATTCGTATCGTCCCCTGCATGCTTGTCCCTTCTACCAGATCGTTCATTCGGTTGAGGCAACGGAGCAGGGTGGATTTGCCGCATCCTGAAGGGCCAATGAAGGCGGTAATTTTTTTCGCGGGAAGACCCATGTTGATATTTTTAAGCGCCTGGGTATTGCCGTAAAAAAAGTCAACATTTTCAATTTTGATCATCAGGTTTTGATCCTTGCCGGGGTCGGAATCTTTCTCTTTTCTGCTTTTGACCAAAGGCTTACGAACAGTTTTACTCAAACCGGATACCTCCTGCTTTATTTCCATTTCAGACATTTTATATTATACCTGAGCTAAACCGCAGAGGCGGTGAGTTGTTTATGAAGGCGATTTCTCAAGTAAATTGCCGCCATGTTCAAAAGAATAACCATCAGGATCAGCAATAGCGTGGTGGCGAACACCATGGGTCGGGCCGCGTCGACATTGGGCGACTGGAACCCTACATCATAAATATGAAATCCCAGATGCATGAATTTTCGTTCCAGATGGATGAAAGGCCACAACCCATCTATAGGCAATGAAGGGGCCAGCTTCACCACTCCGGTGATCATTAAAGGCGCGACTTCTCCTGCCGCCCTGGCCATGGCAAGAATGAGCCCGGTCAGAATAGAAGGCATGACCGCCGGTAGTACCACCCGCCATGTGGTTTCAAACTGGGTTGCCCCCAGGGCGAGCGAAGCTTCGCGAATGCCCTTGGGAACGGCCGCAAGACCCTCTTCGGTAGAAACAATTACTACGGGTACAGTGAGCAAGGCCATGGTCAGCGAAGCCCACAAAATGCCCCCGGTCCCGAAAGTTGGAGTGGGAAGAGCCTCGGGAAAAAATAACTGGTCAATAGAGCCGCCAATGATATAAATGAAAAATCCGACCCCGAAGACCCCAAATACAATAGAAGGAACTCCGGCCAGATTATTCACCGCGATCCGCACGATGCTGACGAGAGTCCCCTGTTTGGCATATTCGCGCAGATAGAACGCGGCAAGGACCCCTAAAGGAGTGGCCATCAAACTCATTATCATCACCATGAGGGCGGTGCCATAAATAGCCGGGAAAACGCCTCCCTCGGTATTGGCCTCGCGCGGATCGTCCCAGAAAAAATCATTAATCCCCTTAAAGAAATAGCCGAACTTATCCACCAGTGAAAATGAGTTGGGATTATAAATGTCTAAAACCTGGTAAAGAGGCAGGATTTTTTCCCGACCTTCCACAGTTTGCAGGATGATTTTCCCGGTCTGCGAAGAGCGTATTTTGGCCAGTTTTTCCTCAAGCGCATTATATTGAGATTGCAACTCAGGAATCTTCTGGTTCAATAAATCCACTTTGGGTCCTTTAGTGATCCCCTTCAAACTCAGTTCTTTTAGTTTTAAACGTACCCGCTCCAGTTTGTGGTTGATAGCGCCGATTTCTTTTTTCTCGATGTGTTCGATTTTTTTATTTTTGGCGGTGATATCCGGCAACAGATCCTGGACAACCCTCAGGCTTTTTTCCGTTCCCTGGGCGATTACCTGGTCTCCATCCAGAACCTCTTTGACATAGCCAAAGAAGTTGCCCCACTCTCTACGCGCGACCGCCACAACCACTTCCGGGGTCTGGGAAAGCTTGATTTTGCTTTCATCGACCCAGACAAAATCGGAGTCATAGATATCCCGGTTTGCTTTTTTAATCTGAACCCGGTAGACCTCTTTCTGCTCATCGGGGGACCCGTAATTGGGGATTTGTTCGCGCCCGACTTGAACTCCCAAAACCTGCGACCCATCATTGAGTTGCAGAACTTGTATTTCTCCGGGCCAGAAAGTACCCATGGCGTTTACGACAATGGCCAGTACCAGAGCCATGGTCATGATTAGAGACAGTGACAGGCCAGCACCCGTCAACCAGATGAACAGGTCTCCCCGTTTCCAGATTTTTTTTCCTAAATTAACCATGTTTGCTTATAGACCTTGATAGCGTTTACGTAATCGCAGGCGGATCAATTCGGCAACCGTGTTCACCACAAATGTCATGACAAATAACAAGAACGCCGCCAGAAATAGTATGCGAAAGAGTGTTCCTCCCTCAGGGGCTTCCGGAAGTTCTACGGCGATATTGGCCGACAAAGCCCGGAAACCATTAAACATGCTCCATTCCATGACCGGAGTATTGCCTGTTGCCATGAGCACGATCATGGTTTCGCCGATGGCCCGGCCGAACCCAATCATGATCGCTGAAAAAATTCCCGGACTTGCGGTCGGGAGTATCACGTTCAGCGCTGTTTGCCACGGAGTGGCCCCCAAAGCCAGTGAAGAGGCCTTAAGATGGCCGGGAACATTGGCCAGAGAATCTTCGGTAATCGTGAATATGATGGGGATGACGGCAAACCCCATTGCCAGGCCCACCACCAGGGCATTTCTCTGGTCGTAAGTCACATCAAGGACCTCTTTCAGCCAGACGCGATGGTCCCCCATCAAAAATGAAGATTCAATCAGGCTTCCCATAAAAATTGAGATGGTCCCTCCGATCAAGGTGATGCAGACCAGCAAGTAAATTTCTCTGCCACTTTTTGCCAGAAATTGTAACTTGGGGAATGTTTCGTAAGCCAGTAGAACGATCACTATAAAAACGGTCGTAACAAAAGGCATGATCAAAATCCCGGGCAGAAATGACTCCACTTTCGGGGCAATCACCAGAGCGGCAAAAAAGCCCAACACGACGCTGGGGAGGGCGGCCATTATTTCTATGGTGGGTTTGATGACCCGTTTTAAATCGGGTTTCATAAACTGGGAGACGTAAAAGGCCGCGAACAGGGCCAAAGGCACGGCAAAAAACATGGCATACATTGTTCCCTTGAGAGTTCCATAAATCAGGGGTACCAGGCTGAATTTGGATTCGAACTCATCACTGCCGCCGGTGGACTGCCAAACGTAAGCGGGGTCCTGATAACCTTCATACCAGGTCTTTTTAAATAAGCCCGACATGGAAATCTGCGGAAAGGGATTTTCCATTTCCCAGTGATACAAATTTCCGGAGTCATCCGTAGCCAGAACCCCATTGAACTTCGGAGCTAAAGTCACCGCCGTGAAGTTTGAGTTCCCCGGAGTGGGAAACTCAAGCTGGCTCTCGCCGGTTGTTCCGTAATGCAGGCGGATCAATTCGTTTGATCCGGTCAGGAAACCCTTATTGCGCAGGGAGTAACTGAAAAGTTGCGCCGGGTTTTTATGAGGTGAAAACTCATAAATTTTCTTCAGGGTAAATTTTCCTTCCGGTGACTTCTGAAATTGGAAGGAATTGACACTGCCTTCCGAGTCCGTTACGACCAGGGTGTACCCGCCAAGAACAAAATTAAGATTCGACACGCCTACTTCCGGCTTGCTCGTTGCCCCGATTAATTGAGCAGGGCTCTGCGAGTCTTC
>PCTK01000175.1:4761-8095 GCA_002786505.1 Nitrospinae bacterium CG22_combo_CG10-13_8_21_14_all_47_10
ACCAAACACCATCGCCGTGATCTCACCTTGGACGGGAACGGATATTGTTTCCCGCGCAACGGTTTTGCGGGTTGTTCCCATCATGGTTTTGCGCAACCTAAGCCGAATAAGGGAAACTTTGCCGGGTCCTGACTGGGCGGCAATCTGGTAACCCTTCTCATTTTTAATATGGGCCAGTAACGTAACAGGAGAACCATCGGCACGGACCTGAATTGGCGACTCAGCATTGAGTCGCGGCTCAATGGAGCGTTTGCTTTGTGAATTATAAGTCGGACGGAATTCGATATTAACCGGGTAGACCCTGCCATCCGAAAGACCCAGCACGGGGAAGTTTTCTGTGGAAGGAGAAATACCGGTGACCCGGGCGGACTGCCAGTCGGGCAGTTCGGGTTTGGACTCAAATGTTTTTCCCTGCAGGGAATAGAAACGAATGCCGTCAGGTTCCACGGCATAAACCTTATCGTAGTAAGGGTCCATGCCAATGGCCAGTGGAACGCTTCGCGTTTTAAATTGTGAAATCAGGGAGACGGAAGGTTTTTTAAACAGTGGATATATTTCCGCGACAATGACAAAAAGGATAGCGAGGATGGAAGCGATGATGACCCAGCCTCCGGCTGTTACGACACCGCGGGCAATGGCATCGACAAATTTGCGCTGGATCAGGCTTTTGCCGAAAAAAGCCCGGCCGGGGCTTGCAGGTTCCGGGCCGGGCTGATTGGATTGTGCTTTAAAACCCATACAATCAGTTGGTCATGCTCGCTGAGATCATTTGCAGATCCTCACTGGTAACCGCGTTGGCAATTGGAAAATAACCTCCCTTGATGACCACTTCCTGGCCTTCTTTAGAGAGAATCATTTTAACAAACTCCTTTGTCAAGGGATCAAGAGGCTTTGCCGGCGCCTTGTTGACATAGATGTAGAGGAATCGCGCCAGTGGATATTCACCGGTCAGCGCATTTTCGGCCGAGGGCTCAATAAAACTTGTCCCGCTTTCGGCTAAAGGCAAGGCACGTACGCTTGATGTTTTATAGCCAATACCACTGTATCCGGCAGAAAACGGATCGACGCTGACACTCTGAACAACCGAGGCGGAACCGGGTTGCTCTTTCACTTCGTCTTTATAGTCGCCTTTTTTCATGACCAGTTTTTTGAAGAAACCATAGGTGCCGGAAGCGGAGTTACGGCCATAGATGCTGATGGGCCGCTCTGCCCAGTTCCCGGTAACACCTAGATCGCCCCAGGTATTAACTTCTTTATGACCGCGTCTTCGGGCTTTGGAAAACAGCGCGTCGACCTGTTCCAGATTCAACCCTTTGATCGGGTTGTCTTTGTTGACGAAAACCGCAAGAGCATCCACCGCGACCCGAACCGGAGTTGGTTTGTATCCGAATTTGGATTCAAAAGCATCTATTTCTTTTTGTTTCATGCCGCGGGACATCGGGCCCAACTGCGCGGTGGCCGAGATCAAGGCTGGCGGAGCAGTAGACGAACCTTTCCCTTCAACCTGAATGTTTACGTTAGGGTAAAACTGTTTGAATTTTTCACTCCACAACGTCATCAGGTTGTTCAAGGTGTCCGACCCGATGCTGGAAATGTTTCCGCTCACTCCGCCCTGCTTGCTATAAGCGGGGAGTTGCGGGTCTACCTCTAGTGTTCCGCCAAAAGCAGAACCGGTCCAGGCCAAAACCAGTAAAACGATTGCTAATTTTTTAATCATAATGTACTCCTTAAAAGATTGCTGTTGATCAGTACAGCCAATCTATCGACACTTCATTAGGTTTATAACTGCTCAGTATTAGGTTTGTGTTAGGAAATGAGAGGCGATAACAACAGGAGGAGGGGAGGAAAAAGCAAAAAACCGCTGGCCCGGCTTTGAAGTACCCGAGACAACGGTCTTTGAAGATTCAATCCTTGGAGGAGATTGAACGCTAAATCAATAAGTTGCTAGAACTTGAACTTCAGGTCCGTCTGGAGAATCTCTCTTTCATCTTTATTCCCCCGCTCTTCCTGGGTGTTAAAATAGGTGATTGCCAATTGAACACCTTTGGCCAAACCTAAACTTCCGCCAGCTTCAAAGCCGCGGCCATTGCTGTTGCTACCGTGGAAATCCGAGTCAGAGATTGTGTCTAAAACCGAGTTAGCCTGCACGACCCGGTAAATCACTTTCAGGTCATAATCCCCAAACTTTTTACCTGATTTTCCGTATTTGGCGCCAACCTGCCAGGCAGAATTCAAGTCACCGGAAGTCCTGTCGGCGGAATCAATTTTACCGACGTTCTGTTCGTATTCGCCGAAAACTTTGAGTTCTTGCCCCATGACTTTTTCGGACCACTCCGCCATAAAGTCGAGCATTTTAATCTCTGAATTTGTATTGAACCCCGTGGTGCCAGAAAAAGTAGACAGAGGATCTTCAGCATTTGCGACATCATAGTAGGCCACCGCGAATTTGAATTTTCCTAAATCTGTCTTCTGAGTGACGACACCCTGGTAACCGAGTATAAAGATGTCATCAGAACCATCACCAGAATTAATCTCATCATAAACAAACTGGCCAAAATTGGCATCCAGTTGTGTATTTCCAAACTTTTTGGAAAACTGCTCGCTGATTCCCTCTACTGTAATATCGCTATCAAAAACCACTTCGGATCTCATAAATGGAGGGTCAAATTTTCCTCCCTGCCACGTGGTATTCCAGCCAGCAACGCTGGGTGTGTACCTGAAAAATGCCTGATCCAGGTCAAACGCTCTGTGGGTGAAACCTCCATCAAAAGTCTGGTTACCGGAATCCCTCTCAGCCAACCCGGCTGTGTTCAGGCGAAACCCGATATCCAGGTCCTTAAGCATGTGAATGTCCGCTCCCACACGAAAGCGAAGGCGATATCTATCTCGATCTGACTCCACATTATTCGGCTGTTCTCTGGTTTCACCCTGGTAGCGGAGTCTAAGATCGCCCTTCCAGGTGAACCGCTTCATGATTTCCAGCAACTCTGCGTTAGCGTTCTGCTTCTCTTCCAATGCCAGAAGCCGCATTTCCTGATCCGACATTTCAGCCATTGCCACAGACCGCATTCCGCCCATTAGGGTGGCGACGGCCATAGCTCCAATTAAAAAACCTTTTTTAAGCATTCTTACTCCTCCTTTACAAATCTTTAGCTTAAACATTTTCAGCGACTTGCTGATTTTTTTAACGAAGGTTACAAAGCGGATGTTAGAAAAAGATTAGAGAATGGTTAGAAGTATATGAAAGGCTGGCGGACTTGGATGCTATCTGGCACGGACGAACCAAACAGGGTTTAGGCAAACTAACCCGCATATTGCAGGAGCACCACTCGCC
>PCTK01000237.1:0-1262 GCA_002786505.1 Nitrospinae bacterium CG22_combo_CG10-13_8_21_14_all_47_10
TATTGCCGAAAAGAACTGGTCAGGGTGCGATAACCTCGAATTGACGGATGAAATTCGCGTCATTATCGCCGCCCATGCCTGCTTGATGATACTCGCGTTGCCAAACAATTATTACCGCAATGTGGAATCCATTTATGTTTACCCCACTACAGTCTTTTCTCCTGAGAGTTCAACAGGATTTTTTGAGGTTCGCACTACTCCAGTGCGTGGCCCCTTGCCAATTCTCGGCGAAGTCCATCATCACGGCCCGGTGATACTCGTCTGGGATGCAGTGAGAAGTGAAACCCGGCATCCGGAACACGGTCATAATGTTGTCTATCATGAATTCGCTCATAAATTGGACATGCTTGATGGCAGTGCAGATGGCACCCCGCCCTTAACAACCCCTGAGAAATATCAGCGGTGGAGCGAAGTATGTTCCCAAGAATATCTGGAGCTGTGTGACGCGGTGAAACACGGGAAGCTTACTTTTTTTGACAGTTACGCGGCAACGAATGAAACTGAATTTTTCGCGGTGGTGACTGAATATTTTTTCACTAAACCCGAAAATATGAAACACTATCATCCAAAACTTTATCAGGTTTTACAGGATTTTTATCGGCAAGACCCGGCACAGAAAGTGTTTAGCAATCAGCCTCCTTTTTAAAAAGGAGGAAATATGAAAACCTTTTCAGAGGCCCGCGAGCAAACCAAACGTCGGCCTCACCTTGCCATCGGAATCACGCTGGCCCCGCGCCGAGTGGTGATTTGGGTTCTGGAAGGTCGGGTTTTGGGTTGATCATGTTTTTCTTGCTGAGGATGTCGATGAGGTTTTTATCCCGGCAGGAGATGGCAATGTCGGGCAAGCCATCGCCATTAAAGTCCGCCACGGCCATGCCCTGCGGATAATCATCGACTGTATGGTAAATTGGCGGATAAGTGAAGGTCCCATCTCCTCTGCCAAGGGAGACACTGATCACGTCATCGGTTGAATTGGATACGGCAATATCCTCGAAACCATCACCGGTAAAATCAGCCGCCACGACAAATTTTGGGAAATTCCCCGAGGCAAAATCCTTTAAAGAATCGAATGTTTTATCGCCTTTGTTGATGAGCGTGGTCAGGGCATGCAGGGAGTTGCTGGAAGTCACAAAATCCTTCAACCCATCGTTGTTCACATCAATGCTGACAATAGTGAGAGGTTGTTTTCCGCCTTTAACGGCATCCGAGCTTTCAAATGTTCCATCACCCTTGCCCCAGAGAATTTGAACTCCGGTTCTACC
>PCTK01000237.1:1274-2114 GCA_002786505.1 Nitrospinae bacterium CG22_combo_CG10-13_8_21_14_all_47_10
AGCCATCGCAATATCGGCCACTCCATCCTTGTTGTAATCGCCAACCACAACTCCGGTTGGTTGACCTTTAACAGGAATGGATTGAGGTGCATCAAAAAAGCCATTGCCTTTCCCCAGCATCACCACCACGTTTGAAAAGCGCATGGTGACAATCAGGTCGGCTTTCCCGTCGGCGTTAAAGTCCCCTGATGACATGTTGATCGGGATTTTCCCCGGCTGTAGCATTTGCCTGGTTTTCTGGAAACTTCCCATCATGGTGTTCAAAAATATTTCGATGCTCTGGTCCGCATAATTGAGCACCGCAATATCCTGGTAACCATCATCATTATAATCTCCTGCCACCAGGCAAATGGGGTCCCTGCCGGTTTGATAAACAAGTTGGTCCTTGAAAGTCCCATCACCCATTCCCTTATAGAATGAGAAGGAATGATCGCCGCTATTGACCACAACCAGATCGGGAATTTTATCGCGGTTAAAGTCATCGGCAATGAGAAAAGAGGGTTCTTTCCCCGTTTCCATGGAGTAGCTCAGACCGAAAATGCGGGGCATTTTTTTCCGGGCTTTGGGCGGTGGCGGGCACCCCAGCAGGACAAAAACCATCAGGAACACAATTATTGAATAATGTCTTTTCATGAAACTCCAGGGGAAAGGAAAAGGATATCACAGGAACTACTGAGAAACAATCTCACACAGCCGGGCTGGCCGTTTTTGCGGGAAGGTGAGCCGGTTTACGCAGTACAAAATGCCCCAAAATCTTTCGCGCAAAAGTGAAAGCCAGTGACAGGCTTGCCGTTTCCAATATGATTTTTTTATACGGGTCATGTCCGGAAACACTACCAA
>PCTK01000237.1:2125-7004 GCA_002786505.1 Nitrospinae bacterium CG22_combo_CG10-13_8_21_14_all_47_10
AAGAAATCGGGTTTTTCCGCCGCCACCGCAATCATATGATCCATGAACTTGAACCGTGTCGCCAGATTGGTCAAAACCCGGACACCGCGGCCATAGGGCAGGTCTTCGGTCAATTCGCGGCAGTCCCGATAAAAGTTTTCAGCAAACGCCCTTTCAGAAACCCCATGAATCATGATGGAACGGGCGGCATAAATACCTGTATTCATGGCCGAGTTAATGCCCTTGCCCTTGAAAGGCCGCATGAGCCCCGCCGAGTCGCCAATCGTCACATAGCGGTCGCCGAATAAATTCCGCGCCGGGGCAATGGGAAACCGGCCCTTAAAATAGTTGAGCGGTTTTTCGCGTCTTTGATGGGGTGGAAGAAAACGTTGCACCGGAGCCGATCTCAGAAACTCCAGCATAACACTCGATGTAACTTTACGGCCCGCAATGTTGATGGAAATATGGTCTCCCTTCGGGGTGATAGCCCCGAACTCCAATCCGGGGTGGGAAAGCAGAAAAGCATGAATGGTGGAACCCATGCTTTGCATGAATTCTTTTCCAGGATAAAGGCGCGTGATCACCGTATTCAGGAAATCCGGTTGCCGGTATCCCGTGCCCTGCTCAAAGATTCTGCAAGTGCCATCATCAAGGCCAAAAGCTCCGACCACAACCGCACTCCTGATATTTTCTCCATCACTGTAAACCAGCACCCCGTCAGGGTTGACTTCGATTGCCGTCACACGGTTATGAACCACTTGCGCACCTGCCTTCTGGGCCTCCTCCAGCATAAAAGCATCAAACCTGGAGCGCACTACGGAAACTGACCGACCGTGCTCCTCTCCAATCAAATTCAGACTCAATAAATCAGAATGAAGGCAATAACCCGAAATTTCATCAACCACCAGGTTTTCCGGTAAAGTCAGACCCAACTCGTTTTTCAGGATATCCTCGAAAGGCGGGGAGAGCACACCAATACATTGGTTATGGTGGCGCTGTTCCGTAAATTCCTTATGCTCAAGGACCACAACGTTTATCTTCCTGCCCAGCCGCCTGGCTTCTTTCACAAGGGTCAGGGCGCAGGCTGATCCGCCGGGGCCTCCTCCGACAATACAAATGGTATCTCCATCATTAATGAGCATGAGGTTTTTATCCAACTCTAGTTTACGGTCGCTTGCAGGCTCTTTTCCCTAAAAAACTCCAGCATGCCTTTGAATATATAGGAATGGAACTTTGACAGAGTCACCCAATAAAGATTTCCCCAGAAAGGTTTGGGAATGAAATGTGCCCGCAACGTCAAGCGGGTTCCTCCGTTCAGGTCTGGATCAAGCTGAAACTGGAGCCAGGACAGGCCGGGGGTAATCAGTTCCGCTCTCAACAAGAGTTCCCGGTTGGGATCCAGCTTTTCCACCCGCCAGAAGTCTACCGAATCCCCGGCGCGAAGGTGGACCGGGTCCCGCCTTCCCCGTTGTAATCCTACTCCTCCAAGGAGGCGGTCAATGAGACCGCGAATTTCCCAGAGGATGTTGGCATGGTTCCAGCCATATTTGCCTCCAATCCGGCAGATCACGGGGAACACCTGTTCAGGTGAAGCCGGAATATCTATTCCATGCTCTTCAATGACAAACTCGGAAGACTCAAATTCACACAGAGGCAAAAGGTCGCTCATATTTTCAGGAGGAACATCGCTCCAGTGCGAAAAAACCATCGAACGTTTTTCCTTTTCCTGAGCCCATTTCACGGCGGTCACAAAGTCCAGCGGTTCAAAAGGAAGAATCGCTGAAATTTCATTATCCCCGCACACCACATCGGTTTTAAGACTGTTCAATAAAAGGCAGGTAATATTTACGGGTATGGAAATAAAACAATGAAGCCAGTAAGCATAAAGGCGGCACATCCAATCGACAGAAAAAGGCACCCAGGAGACATCAATAAAACGGACCCGGCGGTTCAGGATTTTGGCAAAGCGCAAAATCATTTCCTTATACGTCAGCACATCCTTGCCGCCGATCTGAAAAACACGCGACACCAACCCCGGGGTTTCCATGACCCCCACCAGATATTTGATAACATCCCGAATTGCGACCGGCTGGCACAGCGAATTGAACTCCGGTAAGAATGGAATGAACCGGTTGTGCAGGATCAGTGATTTCATCAACTCATAAGACGCGCTTCCGGTACCAAGGATAATGGCCGCCCGAACCCTGATAACGGGAATATCACCTTGTGACAATATAATTCCTACCTCCCTTCGGCTTCTAAGGTGTGGGGACATACGGTCATTTTTTTCTCCCAGTCCACCCAGATAAATGATCCGTTTCACCCCATGATGCGCCGCTGATTCCCGGAAGTTTTTTGCCGCCGTCTGGTCTTTGGCGATAAACTCTTCTCCCTTCAATCTCATACTGTGAATCAGGTAATAGGCATAGTCCACATCCTGCATGGCGGGGAGCAGTTCTTCTATTTTCAGACAATCGGCATAGACGTACTCAACACGAGGATGGGTCAGAAGGGCCGGACAACTTTTATTCCTGTACATGCACCGGACAATATAACCGCGTGATACCAGTTCAGGAATCAACCGATGCGCCACATAACCTGCGGCACCGGTCACGAGAACCCGAGTTCCTTCCGGCCAAGGGCGGGTGGAGAGATCATCGCAGTAATGGTAGTTAACCTTTTCAGGATCCATACCTGAAATATATTCCAAACCACGAGGTTCGCAAGCCCCCACCCGGGGGAGTACCTCCGCAGGTTAATGGCAATGTCTTCGGGTTAATTTCAATCGGTTTGCTCGGATTAAGGAGTCATCCAATGACCGCAGAATAAAAAGCCCTTCAATCCAACCCTCCCCTGCCATCGCCCCCTGCCCGGGCTCAAGGCCCTATGAAGGGCGGGGAGAAATAAAAATTCCTCTCCCATCATGGGGAGAGGTTAGGTGAGGGGTTGCTGTTCACTGGCCCCACGGGGTTTTAGTCGTGGCAGAAAAATGGGTTATGGCGTTTTTCTTCGCCAACGGTGGTGGTGGGCCCATGACCGGGAAAAAGCCGCGTGTGGTCTGGCAGGGTCAACAGCTTTTGCGTGATGGAATCGTACAAATTGGGCCAGGAAGAATTGGCGCGTCCCATGGACCCTGCAAAAATAGTATCCCCGGAGAAAACCGAATCATGGATTTTGTAAGAAACTCCACCAGAGGTATGACCCGGTGTGAAAAGGACCTCTATATTCAAGTTCCCCAGGGCTATAGAATCTCCATCGCACAAAAATTTGAAGTTACGGCTCCCTGAGGGGCGGGGTTCTTTTTCATCAATCCAGGTTGGACAGTTGTAGGTTTTATCCAGAAGTTCCAGTCCACCGGCGTGGTCAAAGTGGGCATGGGTTAAAAGAATTTTTTCTGGTTGAAGTTTCAACTCTTCGGTTTTCCTAATGATCGCCTCCGGATTCCCTCCCGTATCAATCACTGCAGACCTATTGGTCGCCTTGCAAACCACCAGATAACACTTAACCGGGTAGGTCCCGGCAAACAAATCCATACAAACCGTATCAAATGGAGCAGGGTCCGGATCGGTAGGCTTCGGAGCCCAAACCCCTTTGGCGACCGCAATCAACGACGGGGCATGCAGGTCAAGAATTTCCGCAAGGTTTTTTAAAACGCTGTCATCAGGAACAAACTCATATCTCTCCATTCGGGAAATGTCTGCCACACTGATCCCGGAGACACGAGCCAGATCGGACTTGGTCCAGTTTTTTCCGTCCCTGGCCTTTTCCAGTACATCTCCCAGTTCATCTTCCAAAGGTCCTGACATACTGCCTCCTTAACTTTGGGAAATTATACTGGAAATATGCCGACCTGAATGGCTTCCGTCAACCCTCCCTCTGGTCAACCGGCTCCAGTTTCTCCAGTTGGACTTTCTCGCTTAAGGAAAGTGGCCTGAACGAAGAAAACACATAAGCCATTCCCACCATGACTCCTCCGCCAACCATGTTTCCCAAGGTCACAAAAACCTGATTGTGGATGAAACCCGTTAAAGATACTTCCGGTCCATGTGGAAGTAATAACGCTAAACTCATCAGGGACTGATTAGCGATACTGTGCTCATACCCGCTCCCGATAAAAGCAAACAGGCACCAGAATACCATTATCAGTTTAGCAGTCTCATCCCCATTCCTGTTTGCGATCCAAACAGCCAGACACACCAGCCAGTTACACAAAATGCCCCGGAAAAAGGCTTCCCCCGCACCGAGGGCCATTTTCATTCCTGCTACTTTGACAACCAGAGCCTGAGCTTCAGTTGAGAGGCTCCCCCCCTGCACCACCAGCCACGAAAAAAATATCGAGCCCAGAAGGTTGCCGATAAAGCACAAGGCAAACAATTTGATTATAGCACTGAAGCCCACCCGGCTTTTCAGTTTGCCCACGGCAAAAACCATATTATTGCCGGTGAACAACTCCGCGCCGGAAAAAATAACCAGACTCAAAGCCACACCAAAGCTGGCCCCCATGATCAGTTTCATAAAGGGGGCAAACTGCGTTCCCGCCAAGGGAGCGCCAACCGAGAAAATCAAAACAATCCCGAAGCCCAAATAGGCCCCAGCCAATGCAGACAGGACCAAATACCCTGGAAGGTAATGGTTCATGGCCTTGATTTTCTTTTCTGCCGCAAAAGCCATTTTTTCTAAATCATTATCAAACATTTTGTCATTCCTTTCTATCAGCCGATTCCTAATGCGTATTTTTTATTTCCTCCAATACGTTTTCTTCTATTTGCCTTTGTGGTTTCTTTGGCAAAGTCGAATTATGCCTTCTTAAATATTTCTTCCCCTTGATGGGGTGCATTTTCTCGCGAGCGTGGTAAGGAATCACAAACTCCAGAACCCGGGCCAACTGGTCACAGGGAAC
>PCTK01000237.1:7091-7233 GCA_002786505.1 Nitrospinae bacterium CG22_combo_CG10-13_8_21_14_all_47_10
GCGGCGCATTTTTTTTCCCAGCAACCCAATATCTGCCACCAGATGATTGCCACACCCTGCCGGACACCCCGACCAATGCATATTGATCGGCGCGGTATCGGGAAGCTTGTTTTCCAGTTGAGCCGCAACTTTTAAAGCCATC
>PCTK01000108.1 GCA_002786505.1 Nitrospinae bacterium CG22_combo_CG10-13_8_21_14_all_47_10
TGACCCGGAGCTTTTTCTCGAAACGCTCCAGTCTTGCCATTTCTGTCTCAAAGTTTTTTACTTGTTGCGCAAACTTTTCGACCTGGATTTTGCGGATTTTTGAGTCCCTGAGAAGCTTGGTCAACTCAGTTTCATTGCCCTGCAAACGCAAGTATTGCTTGGTAAAATAAAATGCAGACCCCAAAAACCCAATTAAAACAACGAAAGACACCAAAGCACCAAACTTCACAAAACGCTTTGGCAGGCGCAATTTTTTGGGAGCGCCCGATGATCCAGGAAAAACCACTATGGTTACTTCATCTTTGCCCACATCGCCTCCTTCATTAGCAACTCTAAACCCGCGCAATCCTATGGAGTTTATAGCTTAAACCCCTTATTTGTCAATAGTTAAATCGCCTGAATTGAAGGCGGAATTACCAGAAGCGCCAATGTTTCACTGCCCGTAACAGTAACCTGCAAACCCAGCCCCTCCCGCCCTAATTTGCAGGCTTTACTTTCTCCCGTGCCTGAATATGATCTGGATTGATCGACAACACCTGCCTGAAAAATTCCTGTCCCTTCTGGACATTTCCATTTTCCTCGTGCAGAAGACCAAGGCTGAATAAAGTCGGGACCTGGCCATTGATATCATCAATTTGCCGGTAAATACTCAGAATTTTTTCAAACCCGGTAATCGCTCCCTCCAAATTCCCTTTATCATAATCACTAAACGAGCTCTGCCTGATAGTTTGAGCCAGGGTTTTCCCATAACCCCATGCCAGGGATTCTGCCCCTTCCCGCAAGCACTTTTCATATTCTTCCTCAAAGCGTTTATCTTCACCCATTTTCTCAAAAATTTTCTTCAGGTTGAAAAAAAACATCAACTCTTTCGGATTGGTTCTAATCGCGGTTCGCGCTTTTTCCAACGCCTCCTGAAAGTGTTTTCCATTAACAAGAGAAGCCGCCCAGTTATTCCAGGCCAATCCATTCCCAGGGTCCAGGTCTGTCGCCCGCTTAAACATCTCTTCGGCTTTTTGATCGTCATCCTTTATATAATGGAGATAGCCCAACGCATACCAAATCGCGGAAGAATTTTCATGAGACCGCTGGTATTCATTCAAAAACTCCTCGGCTTTATCAAGAGCCTTCATGGCATCCCAGGACTTCACCATTTTGCGAAAAACATAACTGGGATCGGCCTCATCAACCAGAACCGTTTTGTAGATTTCCAACGCCTCTTCAAACTTCCCCTGAGAAAAATAAAGATCGGCTTTAGCCGATAACGGAAAACCATTGGGAAGTGGTTGGGCCTCTATATACAAGGGCAAAAACACCAGCGATAAAAATATCGCCGCAAAGTAAATCACTGGCTTAATCAAAACACCAGTACTTTGCGAAGAACATTCGCGATTAAAAGGCAGGTTCAAAGTCTGAAGAATCCGCTTCGGGTGGAACATCCATGCGGGCACTTCTATCGTAGAAGCGTGTGTATTGGTTTTCAAAATGTAAGAATGCCTCCCCAATAGGACCATTGCGTTGTTTGCGAATCAAAACTTCTGTTTTACCGGGGTCATCCGATTCAGGATTGTATACTACATCGCGGTAAATAAACATGACCACATCCGCATCCTGTTCAATGGAACCCGATTCCCGAAGGTCCGACAAGAGCGGACGTTTATCCGTTCGGCTCTCAACAGCACGACTCAACTGCGAAAGAGCCACTATGGGAGCATTTATTTCTTTGGCCAAGGCCTTGAGTCCTCTTGATATTTCTGAGACTTCCAGTTGCCGGCTCTCGGTCTTTCCCCGCCCCTGCATCAATTGCATGTAGTCGATAATAATCAGCCCGAGAGGTTGTTCGGCGGCGAGTCTGCGGGCACGGGCACGCACATCCAGTACCGACAATGCCGGGCTGTCATCAATGAACAATTGCGCTTCCGCAAGTTCCCGGCCTGCATCGTGCACTTTAGGCCAATCACTCTTAGCCAGATAGCCGGTACGAACCTTTGAAGAGTCTACTTGCGCCTTGGAACATAATAGCCGCATCCCCAACTGTTCCTTCGACATTTCGAGACTGAAAAATGCTGTGGGAATTTTTTTATTTAGAGAAACATAACGGGCGATATCCAAAGCAAAGCTGGTTTTACCCATACTGGGCCGTGCGGCCAGAATAATCAGATCGGACTTTTGAAAGCCCGCTGTCATGTTATCCAAATCGGTAAACCCCGATGGCACACCGGTAACCATTCCCGGTTGCTGGGAGAGCTTTTCCAAATCCGACAAACCCTGCTTAATAATTCCGGGCAATTTAAAAAAACTGGGTTTGGTTCTTTTTTCAGAGATCTCGAAAATGGATTGCTCGGCTCTATCAAGCAGAGTATCCACGTCATCGCTGTCGCTGTAGCCGCTGGAAACAATCTCTGTCGCGGTTTGGATCAGATCACGAAGAATCTTTTTTTCGCGGAGAATTTTAGCGTGGTGGACCACCGCAGTGGATGTTGGCACAAAATCTTCAAGAAGGGTGAGGTATTCAATACCCCCAACCTCCTCCAGCTCATTTCTTTTTTGGAGCTTATCTGCCAACGAGAGAACGTCTATAGGCTCATTGCCTTCGAACTGTTCCCGCATTACGGTGAATATTTTTTTATGGGTGGACTTGTAAAAATCCTCCGCACTCAAGATTTCAAGAGCTTTGGCGATCGCATCTTCCGAGTGCAGACAGGCCCCAAGAACGCTCTGCTCCGCCTCCTTGTTATAAGGAGGCAATTTGTTCAGAGAAATGTCGGTCAGGGCATCAGCCATAATTCTTGCAGGGTAAAGGGCTTTACTCTTCAGTTTTCCCTTCAGCATTTACTTCCTGTGCAACTTCTTGTTCCGCTACCGGAGCGGGCTCTTCCTTCTCAGCTTCAACAACAAGGCTGATTTCCGCTATCACTTCAGAATGGAGTTTGACTGGAATTTTATATTCCCCGGCTTTTTTAATGGGCTCGGAAAGCTGGATTTTGCGCCGGTCAATATCCACACCCTGGCCTTTGAGCAAATCAGCAATTTCTTGCGCTGTCACAGAACCAAACATCTTCCCGCTATCGCCGACCTTTTTCTTCACCAAACAGGTCGCCTTTGCAATTTCATCGGCAACAGCCCGAGCCGCCGCAATTATCTTTGCCACCTTGCCCTGGACCATACGTTTCTGGTGATTAAAAGCTTTAAGATTATCAGGAGTGGCAAGCAAAGCCTTACCTTTAGGAATCAGGAAGTTTCTACCATACCCATCTTTAACCTCTACCTCATCGCCACAATTCCCGAGGCCATCTACATCTTCTTTCAACAACAACTTCATAAGTTTTCCTTTCCTAAAGATCAGCGTGTTTTAACTTATATCTTCAACGGTTCTCAGCTTTCGAAAGTCCGCCCAGATATCAAACACACCCAATCCGGCCACCAACCCTATTAAAAGAGGTTGCACAAAAATTAATATAAAAAGAACAAACCAAAAGAAAGTCGGGACCCTCCTGACTTTCAGAAAGTGAACGACAATGCTAAGTCCCTGGGCAAAATAAACGCAAAGCATTACCAGAAAAATATTCAGCCCTGCATCTGCAACCATGCCCTGCCCGAAGAACAAAGCCGCGCCCGACAGTATGAAAGCCCAAACCAGATTTTCCGGACAAATCCATTCGGAAAAAACTTTTCCTGAAAACAGGCCCGGCCCATAAAACCGCATCCAAACGATTCGAATCAATGCATAATTGACCGCCGAACCAATCAATGACCCAATCAGTAAAAAGGCCGGGTAAGATGCGGCAAAACCTTCGGCCACACGCTCCGCAAAAGCCTTCATATTTGCGACTTCCGCTTTATCCTCCCCCATGGATTCGAAGGCTGTCATCGACATGGCAAACTGGGCACGAATCTGCTTCTCAAAGAACTCATTGACCGATGTTTCCTGGTCGCCCAGCAAAACCAACAACAAAATGATTGAAACAACGCCTGATGCCAAAGCACTGCCGACTATGCACCGGCCTCCCGGCAACTGGAGTCGGATCAATTCTCCCAAAACAAGAGCCATCAGGGCATATTCAGCTAAAAACAGCATCGCCTGATTGGCCCCAACCAGTAACAGGAGTACCACAAAAACCAACGCTACAAGGGCAATGCCCACCTGCCTGCCCTTTTGCAGATAAACAAAGACGAGAGGAAAAGGGGACAAAACCCCGATCAACGCCCCCAACGGCGGAAAAACCATAAAGGCAAAAAAAAGAATAAAAACCAGAACTAACGGTACCAACAGGTTTTTCGACGGTGAAAACTCAGCCAAGTCTAATGCTCAACAGCAAATGGTAATAAGGCAATGTTTCTGGCTTTTTTGATCGCCCTGGTCAAAATCCTCTGGCACTTGGCGCAGTTCCCCGAAATTCGTGAAGGCACAATCTTGCCCCTTTCAGAAATTAGCGGTTTCAACGCCTTAATATCATAAAAATCTATGTAAACTTTGCTTTGGTCATCGTTGCAAAATCTGCAAATTTTTTGAGAAAACACTGAACTCTTTTTTGTTTCTGGCATAACTACCTTCTTTTAGTTGTTTTATTAAAAGGGAATATCGTCAGCGGCCTGGCCAGAAGCTACGTCAGGGTCCATACTCACTTTTTCCCCCTGACGAGTTAGAAATTGCACATTGTTGGCGACGACTTCAAGCTTGCTTCGCTTCTGCCCGCCATCCGCTTCCCAAGTCTGATAGTTCAGCCTGCCTTCAAGAAAAATCAGGCTACCCTTATTCAGGTATTGCGCGCAATTTTCACCTTGCTTGGCCCAAACCGTGATATCGACAAAACAGACCTCGTCTTTCCATTCTTCTCCCTGCTTAAACTTGCGATTGACCGCCAAGCCAAAACTGGCAACTGCGGCACCACTTGCGGTGTAACGCAATTCCGGGTCCCGGGTCAGATTACCCATTAGAAGTACTTTGTTAAACGAAGCCATATTAAATCCTTAATTATTAACTGATTGATTAAGAGTCTTCTTCTTTCTCGTCATCATCGTCAACTTTAACAGAGGCCTTTCCCGCACTCTTGACGGAAGCCTCTTCCTCTTCCTCTATGGAACTTTCTTTGCCCAAGGCTCTTTCCAGTTCATCATCTTCTAACCGGACAACCATATATTTTATGACCAGATCGTACAGTTTAAATTTGTTTTCCAGATCGGAAACTTTTGCCGAATCCAGGGTGTGATAAAGGTTCAAGTATATCCCGAATCTGTTTTTCTTTACCCGGTAAGCGAGGCGTTTTTTGCCCCAGTTTTCAATTTTAAGGCACGCACCTCCATTGCTCTTGATGAATTCGCCTATTTTTTCCAAGGCTTCAGCAACACGTGCTTCGTCAATATCGGGTTTAAGAATCAGGACACTTTGGTAAGATCGCAACGGATACCTCCTCATGGGTTAAGAGTAGCCCCAGCCTATATCTGGAGCGAGGGGTTAAATTGAATGGATTTAACTAAATTTATTGATTCACTATATAATGAATTTACGTGAATCAGGGATTTTTGCACAGTCGTATAACAAAATCAAGGGTTTTTCAAAAAATAGGATATATATCATTAAAAAGCGAACTTTCATAAAAATAACGACCTGCTCCACCTTCTTTTTCCGTCATCTGCCTTGGGTCGGTTTATGTTGCGGGATTTTGCTTCTCCCGGCCTGCGATCTGCCACAGCCGCCGCCTGACTTGTTCTATAAATTTGATGTCATGCCGGTGGGTCAGGGACCGGCGCATCTATTGACCGCCGATTTGAATTTGGACGGTGAGCCCGACCTGGTTTCCACAAATGCCAAAAACAGCACTCTTTCCCTCCTCTTGGGCAAGGGCGATGGTAGTTTTCAGGCCGGTTTAAATATTAACGTGGCCATCGAACCGACTATGTCCGCAGTAGGAGATATAAATCGGGATGGGATTCCCGACCTCGCCGTCAATTCGCGTGGATCAGAAATGTTTTTGGTTCTTCTGGGGAAAGGCAATGGAAAGTTCATGAAACCCATCCCCACCCGAACCGGCAAAGTCCCTTTAAATATCATTCTGGGAGACTACAATCAGGACGGCAATCTGGATGCCGCAGTCACCCTGACCTTTGACAAAATGGAATTGTACATGGGAACCGGTGACGGCTACTTTAAAAAGGGCGAAACCTACCTCACCGGCTCGCGATCCTTTTCCGGGGTGACAGAAGACTTCAATGCAGACGGGAATCTCGACATTGCTCTGGCGGCCAGCAGTTCCAGTGCCAGTTCGGTTCGGCTGTTCCTTGGGAACGGCGATGGCACTTTCAAGAAACCAAAACGGCTGGCCGAGCAACTGGTTCCTCTCGCCATCGTAGCCAGTGACATGAATAATGACGACAAAACCGATTTGGTATTCGCCGCAGGCCAGGGGGATAATATGTACCTGCTCACATCCAACGGAGACGGAAGTTTTCAGGAGCCTGTTGCCTTTTCCGGCGGCGGCGGACCCTTTGCGCTGACAACCGGACATTTTAATCCTGACAAATTAAAAGATGTCGCCGTTGCCAATTCCCGATCCAGCAGTTTCTCAATGATCATCCGCAATGCCAATGGAACGTTCAAATACCCCACCCGCGATTATGTGGTAGATGGCGGCACTCCCTTGGCCATCACCAGCGGCGATTACAACCACAGCGGCATGAGCGATATCGTCGTAGCCAGCAACGCCAGGAACACGATTGAAATCTACCTGCAAAGACGAGTTTTTAGATAATGTAAGGGAAGTGAACCGTCCCCATCCGAGTGTCCCCCTGGTAGAGAAAGATCATTGAAATAGTAAAAGATTTTTGTCTCCAGCGTCCCACTAATCTCGGCCACTTGCCTCGCTCACCAGCGGGCGGTGTGCCTCCTATGACAACTGCAATGTCTTTATTTCGCGGACAAACGTTCTCCCGGCTCAACGAGTCATTGCTCGCCACCCCCACGGTTAGTTCGGTGTGCTCAAGATTTAGGGGTGGGCTTATGGGCTTCATAATATGAACGCAACACTGCATTCATGCGGGTTTGATAGCCACGGCCCTGGGCTTTAAACCAATCCAGAATGTCCGCATCAAAGCGAATCGTGGTGGTTTTTTTGGGACGGTCTGGACAGACTACTTTTGCGTATTTCCAAAAATCATCAGGCAACGGGGGACCCGGTGGTGCGTCTTTTCGGGTTTTGCCCTTCTTTTTTTTCGCCTCTTCAAGAGAAATACTGGTGATATTTTTCTTTTTCATCGGTTCCTGCCTTCCATGCTGAAATTACCCGGCGGTTTTTACCCCGCCATGTAGATACCACAATAAAGTAATTCTCATCATCATAGCCAATTGTCATGATGCGTTTTTCACCGTAGTCTTTCCGGTTGTCAACCCACTCCAAAACAGGGTTAGAAAAAATACGCACCGCATCCAGGAAATCCACTCCGTGTTTTTGGAGGTTGCTTTCCTGCTTATCATTATCCCACTCAAAGTCCATCGAGAACTATATTAACAATTGTACATACAACAGGCGGCTTATCAAAGAATAATAACTGGTTTTTGAAACTATCAGGTTGCTGAAAAACTCCCCAAACCGTCATCCTTGAGGAGCCCCTTCAACTTTGCTCAGGGCAGGCTCCGGCGACGAAGGATCTCGAAGTTCCTT
>PCTK01000172.1:0-1634 GCA_002786505.1 Nitrospinae bacterium CG22_combo_CG10-13_8_21_14_all_47_10
TGCCATGGGCAACAATGTTACCCTTCTGCGGCTCGCCGAAGGCGTGGAGCCTATTTCCCCAGATCGTTGTCCGGCTGGAGGCGGGCTTCGAGTTCTTTGACGTTCAGGCGCAGTTGTGAGACGGCGAACCGGGCTTGACTGATGAGCGAGTCTTCGGTAACCGGGTCTTTGGACTCGCCGTATCCAGAAATTTCTTTGCGGATATTGTCCAGCTTCTGTTCCAGTTGGATACTGCGTTTGGAACTGAAACTTTTGGCGATCGCGCCTTTCAGGCCTTCCCCATCATAGTGTTTTGTAATAGCCATCAGCATGCGTTTGCGGGAGATAAATTTTTTGCCGTTTTTCCAGTCTTCGATGGCTTGTAGCATTTCTCTTTCTATGTTGTCCACTATAGCATTGTAGTCGGTTGGATCGGTCATGTCGTGGATTTCACCCGCAACCGAAGCGGACTTGATATCGAAGTCAAAAGTCTGGTCAACCCCGGTCAGGTCGGCGGACTTAATGTTGGCGTGGACTTCGTCCGGAGCCAGCATCGGGTCCCAGACCTGCAAGATATAGCCTTCACTTTTGATGTTGTCGAACTGATAGTCTCCATCGGCATTGGGTTTGGTGTAAATACCATTGGGTACTACGAAAACGGTTCCGATCATGTCTTTATGCATATTGCATCTCAGCACGACAGGCCCGGCCTGGGTGAACTCGATGGTTTTGGCGGATCCTGATGCCATGGCCCCCAGATTGAACTGGTTGCTCAAGGACTTGGAGAAAATATTGTGCACCTCGCGGTCTTCATTGGAGAACGTGATGGCAGACCCGACCTGTATGACCGAGTGCTGGGGGATGAATTGCAACCCGTTCTGACGGATGGTCAATGTTTCCGGTTTCTGATTGGCGACCCTCAGCTTGCTTTTGGTTTCCAGAAATACCAGCGTGTTGGGGCCGGGTTTCTTACCGTTGATCTTGATATGGCCTTTTATTGAAGTCGTGTTTTTAACTTTTTTGGAGCCTTCTTCCATTTTATGGTCGGAGCCCTCGGACTTTTTATCGTCCTTAATTTCTTCAACTTTTTCGACCGCTGGCGGAGTTTCAGCTTTTGCTTGCTGAACGGGCGCGGTTTCTTTCTTGATCGGTTTTTCAGCCGCAGGGTCATAATGCCCTAATGCGGTCAGCATCTGTATGACGAAGGGTTTCTCGAACTCTTTATCCAGTTCAATGGCTTTGAGGAAATGCGGTGCGGCGCTTTCAAACTTTTTCTGGATGCCCAGGACAATACCCAGGTTGAAGTGTCCCTGGGCAAAATCCGGGTTGATAGCGATGGCCTTCTTGTAGGCGGCCTTTTCCTCTTCGTACATTTTCTCGCGGCCATGGGCTTTCCCCAGCATGTTGTAGGCCATATAGTTATCGGGAGAAAGCTTTACAGTTTTTTGAAACAGCCGGATGGCTTCTTTAGCGTGATCGGCTTCCAGTTCGGTCATGCCCCAGTTAAATGTGATTTCCTCATCATCGGGGGAAAGTTCATGAGCCCGGGCAAAACGTTTTTTTGCCCCTTCAAACTTTTTCGCCATACGAAGGGCCGCACCCCAGATAGAAAACAGTTCCGGTGAATTGGGGCTGATTTTAGCGGCTTGTTCAAA
>PCTK01000172.1:1675-7037 GCA_002786505.1 Nitrospinae bacterium CG22_combo_CG10-13_8_21_14_all_47_10
GCATGCCTTTCTGGATGTGTTCCAGAGCCTCTCTGGGCAGTTGCGATTGTTGTGGCACCGACATGGATGTGGCTGTTTTAATCAGGGTTCCTGTATCGAGATCGCTGGGGAGAGTGAACTCAGGGTCCTTTTTTTCCGGTTCTTTCTTTTCCGGTGTTGCTTTAGCCTCCTGAATTTTCTTGTAGGGTTCCAGGTTACTTTCGGGGGCGGAATAATTCATTAAAGCCCAAAGTCCAGCGGCTAATACGCCCACCCAGAATAATGTCAGAAAGGAACGTTTCAGGGGACTAGCGGGGGACTCATTTTTTTTGTTTTTGGAATGCATAGTTTTTTCCGGAACCTTGTTTGCCTGTTTGTTAATAAGACCGACCGTATAAAGATCACCTGAAAACGGTTTTTATTCCTTTGATTCAGAATAATCAGGTTGAATTATTTTGAGTAATACGATTAAATCATAGCCTCAAACTACCTGTCAACCGGGTGGCCCATCGAAAAGGCGACAAAGCGCAGTTTCTTTGCTAAAAATAGTTTTTTGGGCAGGTTTTCCTCAGTACATTAAAACCTTGAGTGTTTATTAATGAACCCCGGCGTAGAAGATAAAATATTGGAAACGGACCTGATGGCCTATTTAAAGGGGAAGTCGGGATATCTCCCCTGCCAGTTGATTGAGCAGGTGCATCGCCAGGGAATGATCCATTCCAAAGAGCCGATTGAGGCCTCCCAGATTCAGCCCGTGAGCATGGATTTGCGGCTCGGACCCAAGGCTTACCGAATTCAATGCAGTTTCCTGCCGGAAAATGAACCGGTAGAAACGAAACTCAAGGAGGTCACCCTTTACGATTTCGATATTACAAACGGCGGGATATTGGAGAAAAATGCCATTTATCTGATTCCCCTGATGGAAGAGTTGTCGCTATCACCATCCCTATATGGGCTGGCAAATCCAAAAAGTTCGACCGGCAGGCTGGATATGTTCACCCGGGTCATTGTGGATAGGGGGCACCGGTTTGATGAGATACCGCTTGGGTACCGGGGTAAATTGTATCTGGAAATCATTTCCCGCTCTTTTCCGGTCAAGGTCCATGCGGGGTTGTCTCTCAACCAGCTACGGCTTACGCATGTCACATCGCAAAGCCTGGATAAAAAGAAGTTGGTGCTCAAGTATAAGAAAAACCCAATCTTATTTGACCGAAATGGATGGGCCATTCCGGTTGATGAGGTGAAAGTGGAGGAAGGGATTTATGTCAGCGTGGATGTGGCCGGGGACCAGCCGGAATCAATCATCGCTTACAAAGCCAAGACCAACTCAACGGTTATTGATCTATCCAAAATCAAACATTACCGGGCGGATGAGTTCTGGGAGCCGATTCA
Organism: Nitrospinae bacterium CG22_combo_CG10-13_8_21_14_all_47_10; assembly: GCA_002786505.1. Lineage (GTDB taxonomy): Bacteria > Nitrospinota > Nitrospinia > Nitrospinales > VA-1 > LS-NOB. The sequence goes on from PCTK01000172.1 coordinate 3,047, forward strand.
CAAAAATAAAAAGAACAGGTTGATTCTGGAGCCTGAAAGTTTCTATATAATGATGTCGAAGGAAAGAGTGTGCATCTGGCCCGACTGGCTGGCGGAAATGGTTGCTTATGAACCCAATAGCGGGGAGTTGCGCACACACTACGCGGGTTTTTTTGATTCCGGGTTCGGTTGGAACGGTACCGATGAACTCATGAATCAGGGCACCCGGGCAGTGATGGAAGTGCGGCCTCATGATGTCCCTTTCATGGTAGAAGACGGTCAGACCTTTTGTCGCCTGAAGTTTGAAAAAGTGGTGGAACGGCCGGAAAAACTGTATGGTCTGTCCTTGAACTCCAATTACCATTCACAAGGTTTGGCGTTAAGCAAATACTTTGACCCCGACCACTAACCGGCAAGCCGTGACAATGGTTGTTGAGGGCGAACAATGGATTGTCTCGGCTTAATGACCCGAGCCCAGGTAAATAAGACAAGTTATGGAACGTGAAGAATTAAAATCGATTGTAGAGAATATTCTCTTGGCGGCCGACCAGCCGATCAATGCCGGTGAGCTGTGCAAAATTTTTCTGGATGGAACCGATAAAGACCAGTTGCAATCCATTCTTGACGAATTGGTGGAAGAGTATAGCTCACGTAATCTGCAGATCACGGAAGTGGCGGAGGGTTACCAGCTTTGCACCCGGCATGAATATAATGACTATATCCGCAAGTTCCTGAAGCTCGACCGTTCTACTCGGCTGTCTCAGCCCAGTCTGGACACCTTGTCGATCATTGCCTACAAGCAACCGCTCACCCGCCAGGAGGTGGATGATATCCGGGGGGTGGACTCAAGCGGGGTGATCAAGACCCTTTTGGAAAAAAAGGTGATTGGTCCCGCTGGCCGGAAAAAAGTTCCAGGCCGACCTATTATGTACAGGACGACTCAAAAATTCCTGGAGTATTTTGGTTTGAAGGACTTGAGCGATTTACCCACTTTGGAAGATTTGAGGGAAGAGTTGGAAGGGGAAGACCCCCCAGTTCAAACTCAAATCGAATTCTTGGCTTCAGAGGCCTCGACCAGTGAGGCCGACCCTGTCACCGAAAGCGGTGAAGATCCCCTATAGTACCCTTTATGCCCGGGCATAAGGACTCGTTGCGTCGAGAAAACGTTTGCCTGTAATTTACAGGCATTATAATTCCCTAATCAAATTTGTTGGTTACTTATGAAAATTCGTTTACAAAAAATAATTGCCGATGCTGGGCTGGCTTCTCGCCGTGAAGGTGAAAGATGGATTGAGTCCGGAAAGGTTCAGGTGAACGGCCAGGTTGTTACACAGTTGGGTTCTTTGGCCGACCCGGCCAAGGATGAGATCAAGGTACAGGGGAAACGGATACCCCGCCGACAGGAGTCGGCCTATGTCCTTCTTAACAAACCCACCGAGTGCCTGACCACCATGAATGTTGACAAGCGGGGGAGAACAACTGTCATGGAATATGTCCGGGTTGTGGAAAGCCGGGTTTTTCCCGTTGGCAGGCTGGATTATAATACCCAGGGGGTATTGCTGTTTACCAATGATGGGCTTCTGGCCAAGAAACTGCTGGATCCCCGTTATGCGGTAGAGCGTACTTATAAAGTCAAAGTTTCAGGAGTGCCCAATGAAAAAGCCTTGAAACGGCTGGAGCGTGGAGTGCACCTTGAGGAGGGCAAGTTCAAGCCTATAAAGGCCACAGTGCAAAGGATCAGCGGCAAAAACTGTTTCCTGATTTTGACCCTGGTAGAAGGCAAAAACCGCCATATCAAAAAAGTATGTGAGCATATTGGTCACCCGGTTATCAAACTCCAGCGCACCCATTTTGCCGGGCTGACCTTGACAGGACTTCCGCTGGGGGCCTGCCGGTTTCTCAGCGCCAAGGAAATCAAATCGTTGAAAAAACTTGTCATGAATGATCCGAAACCGATAAAGGCACGGCCAAAGAAGCGAACATGAATAGGACTTCATGGCGGCATTCTCCGCTTCTCATGACAGGTATCTGGCTCTTGAGCGCAGGCGGATTTTTTAACGCTGAAGTGTTTGCGCAACAAAAGATGGGGGATGTTTATGTGGGTTCCGCAACGGTTCAGGCGGAAGGAGAGGACTATGTGGTCGCCCGGGAAAAAGCCGTGAGCCAGGCTATGAAAAATGGCCTGGAAGGAGCGTTGAAAGAAATGCTGGGGGATAAGGAGTTTGAAGCCAGCCAGAGAGACCTCAGGCAGATTTTGCGGCGTTCTTCCCAGTATGTAAAAAGCTACCGCTTTTTGGAAGCCTATGATGATCTGAGTAGCAGGACCAGTGAAGTAAAATTGGAAATGCGTTTTTTTGCCTCTGCGGTGAGCCAGGCCCTGGCGGGGCTGGGGGTGATTGCCGGTCCGGTTAGTGAAAATAAGGTGGTGGTACTGATAAAAGAAAAAAGTTTTACTTCCGCTCCGGTTGGTTCTTTTTGGGATGCCTTTCCGATTTCAGAGACCCAGCTTGCTAAAAACCTGATGGAGGAAGGAATAGAAGTGATAGGCCGGGAGCAACTGCGCGAAACAATATCTGAAGCAACTGTCCTCAACGCTATCAAGGGTGATCTTGGTTCCGCGCGGAGCATAGGGGTTATAACGGGGGCTGATATCGTTATCGTGGGCACTGCCGTATCCAGTCAGCGTGGAAAAACCGGGAAAGAGGATATCAAAACCGTTCAGGCCAACATCAATGTTAAAGTGGTTTCAACTTTGGAGGCTTCCTTGATTGCGGCCAAGACAGAATTCTCCACGATCGAGCATGAACAGGCTTTGCAGGCGGAACTGGAAGCTTTTGATACGGCAAGCAAAAAGCTTGCGGATTTTATTATCCCTTCGCTTCACCGCTATAGGGAAAAGGGAGTCGAGGCGCCGGTCAGGAAGGCCCCTGAAGCTCCACCGTTATCCATGTCGGATATGTAATTATGAATCAGGAAAAAGATAAAAACCTGTTATTAATTTCCTTTTTGCTGGTTATGGCGGTCTGCATTGTGCTTTATTTTTCCCGCCGGGTGGTGGCCCCGTTTTTTATTGCATTTGCGCTGGCTTATCTGATGGACCCCCTGGTAGACAGGTTGACTTCTTTTAAATTTTCAAGAACCCTGTCTGTTTTGATTTTACTGCTGGCTTTTTTCTTCCTGGCACTGGGTTCCGTGGTTTTGCTGATCCCGATTTTCAGCATGCAGGCAGAAAGTCTCGCAAAAAACATTCCCGCCTATATCGGAATCTTTCAGGAGTGGTTCCGTCCGGTACTGGATCTGATCAAGGGAATAGACCCCGAAAGAGTTGAGGAGTTTGTCAACGAAGGCCTGTCACGTTTTGGGGAACTGCCGATGAAAGTTCTGCAGTTTTCCAGCAAACTTGTCTGGGGCTCAGTTTCCAATCTGTTCAATATTGTTTTGATGTTTGCCAATCTGGTGATCATTCCTGTCGTGATGTTTTATTTGCTTCGTGATTTTGATTCGATCAACGAAAAATTATTAAGACTGGCGCCGCCTCGGTTTCAGGAAAAAACCAAAAACCTTTTTCTGGAGGTTGATCAGGTTCTCTCAAGTTTTGTACGCGGACAGTTGGTGGTTGCCGGCCTCATGGGAGTCATGTATTCGATTGGTTTGTTTTTGTGTGACACTCCGATGAGTTTGTCGCTTGGGATGATGGCGGGGCTGGTAAACCTGGTTCCTTATCTGGGACTGGTTTTGGGTTTTGTGCCCTCAGCACTTTTGACTTATATGCATACTCAGGAGTGGTTGCCGGTCCTGGCCGTTGCGGGTGTATTTGGCTTTGTCCAGGCCATGGAAGGCATGTTCATCACACCTCGAGTGGTGGGCGATAACATCGGGCTCCACCCGGTAGCCGTCATCCTTGCCGTTTTGTTGGGCGGGGAACTGTTTGGAATTGTGGGTATGATACTGGGTGTTCCCGGAGTGGCTGTTCTCAATGTCCTCATGTCGCGGGGTATCATGCACTATAAAG
>PCTK01000172.1:7051-9661 GCA_002786505.1 Nitrospinae bacterium CG22_combo_CG10-13_8_21_14_all_47_10
TTCTTGCCTCTGGCACTGAGCCCATCCGGCAAGCGAAGCCTCTCCCTGTAGCCCAAAAAGCCATTCTGCCGCTAACCCACTGTTTTTTCTCGCCTTTCCGCTTGACCTTTGATAACGTATTGATTATATTGATTTTTTGATAGCAGAACCCTGTGTTCTGTTAACCACCGGGCAAGGCTCGGTGGCCCATTACCAGCGGATATATTCCGCGCTCACCGAGCCCAGCGTCACGCTGGCCGCCTCACCACTTGGAGGAATCACTATGAACCGCGTTACCACCCGCCCCTTATCCCTGACAAGATTATTCAGCGCTATTCAGGGCAACCTCGAACAACGTGCTTATAGCCCACAGACCATCAAAGCCTATCTTGGGCAGTTGCGGCATTTTGTGAGGGACCGCAACCTGACCAATCCGCAAAATATTTCGGGAGACGATATCAGAGTTTATTTGGAAGGTCTCGTAACGGAAGGGAAATCAAGATCAACGGTGGATCAGGCTTATAACGCTCTCAGTTATTTTTACAAGGCTGTCTATAATCATGACCTCATTCTGGACGGATTCAAGCGGCCCCGAAAGAAAAAATTAAAACCTGTGGTGCTTACAGTCAGCGAAGTGAGAAAAATAGCGATCTCGGCAGAAAACTTGAAGCACAGACTGATGATTGAGTTGGCTTATACGGCGGGATTGCGTGTTTCTGAGTTGGTAGCGGTCAAAGTTCAGCATGTGAGGCTTGATAAATTGATGCTGTTCGTGCCGGGAATCGGCAAGCTGGGAGCACGCACGACCATATTTTCCTCCAGCCTTAAAGATGCCCTGCAAAGACAAATCGGCAATAAAAAACCGGGCGACTATTTATTTCCCAGTGAACAAGGAGGCAAGCTGACCACCCGGAGTGTTTCAAAGTTTTTCAAAGTTGCGTTGACCACATCGGGAGTAGACAAACAGGTCACCCCGCATTCGCTTCGCCAGTCATTCACCGCCTTCATGCTCGCCAAGGGAACGGATCGAGTCGCTGTGCAAACCTTGCTGGGCCGAAGAGCTCTCTAGCCAGCATGTTGCATGAGCGAAGTAGATATCCGGGCTAGTGGTGGGGTAGGTAATCGTATTTCATGTTTCGGCGCTGGGGGATAAACCCGCTGTCGGTGATCAAGCGCTTGATTTCTTCTTCGTCCATGCAATAGACGGTTCCTGCCGCGGCGACCACGTTTTCTTCCATCATGGTACTGCCCATATCATTCGCCCCGTAGTAAAGCGATACCTGCCCGATTTTTGGGCCCTGTGTCACCCATGACGATTGCAGGTTGTTGAAGTTGTCGAGGAAAATCCGGCTGATAGCAAGTGTCTTCAGGTATTCGAACCCGGTTACGGCGGTTTTTATTCCGCTATCTCCTTGCAGTTGCGTGTTTCCCGGTTGAAATCCCCAGGCGATGAAGGCGGTGAATCCCTGGGTTTTATCCTGCAATTGTCTGAGCCGCTCAAGATGCTCAATGCGTTCTGCCAGTGTTTCGACATGACCGAACATCATGGTGGCTGTGGTGGGGATGCCCATGCCGTGGGCATGCTCCATGACTTCCAGCCATTCATCGGCGGTGCATTTTTTCGGGCTGATTATTTGCCGTACGCGGTCAACAAGAATCTCTGCCCCGCCACCGGGTATGGAATCCAACCCTGCCTGCTTGAGCCGGGTAAGAGTTTCGTCCAGCGAGAGTTTTGATATCCGACTGATATGAATGATTTCCGACGGAGACAAGGCATGGAGGTGGATGTTGAACCGTTGCTTTATTTTTTTAAACAGGTCCTCAAAATAATCAATCTTTAAATTCTGATGGTGTCCACCTTGCAGGAGAATCTGGTTGCCCCCGGCTGACAGGGTTTCTTCAATTTTTTGCGCGATGGTTTCAAAGGGCAGGACATAGGAGTCTGCGTCTGGTTCCTTACGGTAGAACGCGCAGAAAGAACAATCGGTAACGCAGACATTGGTATAATTGATATTTCTGTCTACGATATAGGTGATGGTTCTATCGGTTCTTTTTCTTCGGGCCAACCTGGATGCAACGTTCCCCAGGAGCAGGATATCTGTTGTGGAAAACAGTTCCAATGCTTCTTCGGGTTGGATTCGCTGACCGGAAAGGGCTTTTTCGAGAATGGATTCAATCATGGTTTCGCAACGGCATCGCACCGGATTTCAAGGTGATTTTGGTCCGGGTCCGTGAAATAAATGGATTCTCCTTCGCCGCGAACCACCGGGCCACTGTCGATATTAACCTTTTTGTTTTTGAGTTCATCGATGATTTTAACAAATTCTTCCCGGCTGGTTGCAAAAGCTAAATGCATATAACCCTTATCACTGAGTTGTTCCAGGGCAGATTCCATTTTCAGGTCGGGAGTTTCAAACAGGGCCAGGTGGGAGTTGCCGGTATCCAGCATGATGTGCCTCAGTCCTTTGGAAAACCGGTGGGTGACGTGGAATCCGAGTACATCCGTATAAAAACGCTCGGCCCGGTCCAGGTCTGTCACATTTAGGGCGATGTGATGAATGCCTTTAAGTTGCATGCTGGATCGCGTTACAGGGTGCCGTCACCCGCTCCGAAAGAAATGGTTGTCAGGCC
>PCTK01000172.1:9677-14602 GCA_002786505.1 Nitrospinae bacterium CG22_combo_CG10-13_8_21_14_all_47_10
TTCATTTCCTCTTCCTTGGTGATCAGGAAAATATGGTAACCAAACTTACTTTTGACAGGGCCTTGCACTTCGCCCACCGGTGCCGCCATAGCGGCTTTTTCCAGTTCGGGAGCGGCGGTATTATGTTCAAGAAACCCAAGGTCTCCACCTTTAGTGCGGGTTCCGCAGGCGCTGTATTTTTTAGCCAGTTTGGCAAACACTTTAAACAGCATCTCACGGTCCTTGTACTCATCTTCCTTGAGGTGGTCAAGAAGCACGTTAGCAAGCTCTTCAGTACTTAAAACAATGTGGCTGACTTGAATAGATCGTATCGTCATATCGGCATCTCTGTCCTCAATGGACGTTGGTCAATGGATTTATGCAATGGGCTCATTATACCTGCTACTTTTAATGCTGGCAATCGCATTCCTGGCCCATCGCAAGGCCCGAGTGGCTAGTGGTGAAAATAGGCCTCGATGGCATCAATGAGAGACGATACTGTGTATTGTTCCGGGACAATATCTACATTTAATCCTGCTACCTGGGCTGTTTTTTCGGTTACAGGGCCAATGCAGGCGATCTTTGCTTTTTTAATTGCGGGAAGAAGTTTTTCACCCGTCAATGCCAGAAAGTTTGTGACCGTGGAGGAGGAGGTGAAGGTGATGACATCAATGCTCCCCGCTGTGAGTCTTTTTGCCAATTCATCTGCGGGTGTGTCAGGCAGAATGGTCTGGTAAGCCGGAACGACATCGACGATGGCCCCCATTTTTCGCAGTTGTTCAGGGAGAATTTCGCGAGCAACGGCGGCGCGGGCTAAAAGAAACCGTTGGCCTTCTATATTTTTCATGCTTTCGATCAGGGATTCGGCGACAAAATTTTCCGGCACGACATCCACGCGGATTCCCAGATCGCGAACAGCCTCGGCGGTTTTGGGTCCGATGGTGAAGACCCGCAGTCCCTTTAATTCTCGGATGTCCTGATCGATTACCTTGAGCCGTTCAGCAAAAAACCGCACACCGTTGACGCTGGTGAAAATCAGACCCTGGTATTGGGAGAGATTGTTCAGCGCGTTGTCCATAGGGGACCAGTCATCCGGGGCGATGGTCTCAATCACCGGGAAAAAGAAAGGCTCAGCACCCAGTTCCCGTAGCCGGTCAATCATAGATTCGGCTTGGTCGCCTTTACGCGTGACCACAACTGTTTTCCCAAACAGCGGCAGGTGTTCATACCATTCGGTGACGGGTCTGAGGTTAACCACTTCTCCGATGATAGTCAGGGCAGGAGGCAAAATTTTGTCCTGGGCAGAAATTTCTACAATGGTGCCGAGTGTTCCAACCCATGTTTTCTGTCTGGCGGTCGTTCCCCATTGCACAACGGCGATAGGGGTATCCGGGTTTTTGCCGAAGCGCAGGAGTTTTTCGACAATCAGAGGGAGCTTGCGTGCGCCCATGAGAAAAACCAAAGTCCCGGAACGGGCCGCAATTTTTTCCCAATCGATATGAATGTCTCCCTGTTTTTTTTCGTTGCTTCCGGTGATGATGGAAAGGGTGGAGGAAAGATTGCGATGGGTGAGCGGGATGCCGGCATAAGCGGCCACCCCCGTTACCGAGGTCACACCGGGAACAATGACGAAGGGGATGCCGGCCTTCTGGACGGCCTGAATCTCCTCGCCTCCACGTCCAAACAGGAAAGGGTCGCCACCCTTCAGGCGGACAACGGTTTTTCCCTCCCGGGCCTTGCTGATGAGCAGTTGATTGATCTCTTCCTGTTCCATTGAGGCCACGCCTGCTTTTTTCCCGACATAAATGACCTCTGTTGATTTTTGCGTGAAGCGCAGAATATCCGGATTGACCAGATGGTCGTACAGGATTACATCGGCTTTTTCCAGCCATTGTTTCCCGTTCAGGGTCAGCAGGCCGATATCGCCCGGCCCGGCACCGACAAGAACCACTTTACCTTTGTTTGAGTTGGCCATGAATTTATAATTGGTTGTTTGCCCTTTCAGGGGGCGGTGAGGGCGTGAACGTGGTTGGCAAGGTCTGCGAAATCTTCGAGCGAGAGGGTTTCGCCTCTTCGGTTAAGGTCGATGCCAGCCAATCGGGATTGCCCGTTTTCCTGATTAAACAGATGTGTCCATTCTTTTAAATTATTTTTCAGCATTTTGCGTTTGTGAAAAAATGCTGAATGGACCAGCTTAAAAAACAGTTTTGGGTTTTCAACCTCTACCCTTGGTTGGGGCAGGGGTGCCAGACCTATGAGAGAAGAATCGATTTTAGGTTTGGGTGAAAACGCAGTATTGGGAATTTCAAGCAAACGCTCAATCTCACAATAATACTGCACATAAACGGAGAGCGAACCGTATTCTTTTTGTCCGGGGCTGGCTGTTAACCGGTCTACCACTTCTTTTTGTAGCATCAATGTCATGGAGCGGATTTGGTTCCGGTAATGGATCAATTTTTTCATGATATGGGTGGCGGCGTAATAAGGAAGATTGGAAACGATATTAAGCCCGGTTCCCAAAGAGGCGTAATCAAACTTCGCGGCATCTCCTTCAATAAGTTTGAAAGACGGATTATTGCCAAAACGATTTTGCAGGTCTTTGGCAAGCCGGGGGTCCAGTTCAATAGCGGTCAGCGAATCGGTCTGATGGAGCAGAAGCTGGGTGAGGACACCCTTTCCCGGCCCGATTTCAACAACCGGTTCGCCGGGCTGAATATTAGCTGACTGAATGATGCTGTGAGCGATGTTTAGATCAATCAGAAAGTTTTGTCCGAGTGGCCTCTTTCTCATTTCATGGAGAGTGTGGATTGCGACAACCGGGTTGCTGTCCTCAAAGCCATTTTAAGATTTTCGGGGCATGCTTTGTCCCTTCCCGCAATATCGAATGCCGTGCCATGATCCACCGAGGTTCTTAATATAGGCAGTCCCAAGGTGATGTTTACACCCTGCCCGAAGGAGTCCATCTTTACGGGAATCATTCCTTGATCGTGATACATGCAGACAACCGCGTCATATTTCTGGGAATTGAGTCTGCCGAAGAGGGCATCGGCAGAGAAGGGACCACTTGCCTGAATGCCTTCCATTTGCGCAGTTTTTAGTGCGGGCAGAATGTAGTCGGTTTCTTCCTGTCCAAAAATTCCCCCGTCTCCGCAATGTGGGTTGAGTCCTGTTACGGCAATGTTGGGCACATCGCTAACATGCCGGGTTAACCATTCCTGAGTCAGGCGGATGGTTGCGAGTACCTTTTCCTCGGTAATGTGAGACTGGACCTGGCTCAAAGGAACATGCGTGGTGACAAGCACAACTCTCAGCGTTTTGCCTGCCAACATAAGGGCGACCTGTTTAGCATTTGTGAGATTGCCCAGCAGTTCTGTGTGTCCAGGAAACGGGTAACCCGCAAGATGAAGGCTCTGTTTGTTAATGGGCGCTGTGGTTATGCCTGAGACTTCGTCCCGGAGTGCCAGATCAACAGCGGCTTTGATGGCCTCGTAACTGGCCCGGCCCGCTTCAGCACTGGCTCTGCCCACGGGGATATTTTCAGGCACGTTTTTGAGGTCGATGACATCAATGGTGCAGGTCTGGTACCAACCCTCATCAGGCCGGTTAATGGTGTGAACCAGAATTTCCGGGGCAAGCTTTTTTGCGGTTTCCTGAAGCAGGCGAGCATCACCTATAACCACCGCTCGGGATTGAAACGGTAGTGTGTCGTCCTGAAAAGCTTTGACAATGATTTCGGGGCCGATACCTGCCGGATCCCCCATTGTTAATGCGATAATAGGTGTGGTGTCCATAACTCTAGCTCTACTTAAAAGAATGGAAATACTACAGATTGAAGGGAAATTACTTCCCCAATTTATGAATTTTCCCTTTGGGTTTCTTGGGTGCCCCGGATGGCTTTGGGCTTGCGCCTAAGATTTTTTTGTCCACGTGGCTTTCATATTCCTTGAAATTTTCTATAAACTGGTTTGCAAGTTCCCGGGCTTTTTCATCATAGGCTGAAGGATTTTTCCAGGTATTTTTAGGCTGAAGGATTTCATCGGGAACCCCTTTAACCGTGAGGGGAATATGGATGCCGAAGACGGGATCTTCCTGGGTCTCCACTTTGTCTAACTGGCCTTCCAGGATGGCTTTGATCATGGCCCGGGTATATTTAATTTCCACTCGTTTCCCCACACCATAAGGTCCCCCCGTCCATCCTGTATTTATCAGCCAACAGGAGACGTTGTATTTAGCAATCTTTTCACCCAGCATATCCGCATAAATGGAAGGATGAAGGGACATGAATGGAGCGCCAAAACAGGTGCTGAAAATGGCTGTGGGTTCCCGGCTCATGCCTTTCTCAGTGCCGGCCACTTTAGCGGTGTAGCCTGAGATAAAATGATACATGGCTTGCTCAGGGGTGAGCTTGGAAACCGGAGGCATGACCCCATAGGCATCGCAGGTCAGCATGATCACGTTATTCGGGTGGCCCCCCATGCCGCTGAACACAGAATTTTCAATATGGGTGATGGGGTAGCTGGCGCGGGTGTTCTCGGTGAGACTGGCATCGTCAAGGTTGAGCCGACGCGTATCTTCATCCATCACCACATTTTCAAGCAGGGTGCCAAATCGCCGCGTACACTCATAAATCTCAGGTTCTGATTTCTGGGACAGGCGAATCACCTTTGCGTAACAGCCGCCTTCAAAATTAAAAACGCCCCGGTCACTCCAGCCGTGCTCGTCATCGCCGATCAGTTTGCGCGCAGGGTCGGCGGACAAGGTGGTTTTTCCGGTTCCGGAAAGCCCGAAGAATATTGCTGAGTCCCCCTTCTTGCCAATATTGGCGGAGCAATGCATGGATAACACGGACTGTTTTTGCGGCAACAAGTAATTCAGAATAGAGAAAACGGATTTTTTAATTTCTCCGGCATAACTGGTGCCGCCGATCAAAACCAATTGTTTGCCAA
>PCTK01000018.1 GCA_002786505.1 Nitrospinae bacterium CG22_combo_CG10-13_8_21_14_all_47_10
AAAATGCGCTATGGGTGGATAGCCTGGTCAGTTCCAATAAGGTGAGGCATCGAGTCCGGTTTGACTCGCTCAAGAAAACATACCGTTTCTCAGAATTTGGAAAAAATATAAAAAGAAATATAATTACCAGGGAAGTGTCCCGGTATCAAAAACTGATGCTCACTCTGGAAGATATTCCTATTGCCCCGATATACAAGCTGGACCCAAACGAAAAATACTATGTCCGGGTTAAAGCGGATTTAGAAACCGACCGGTTCTGGTTCCCCTTCAACTACATTTTCTTTTTTGTTCCATTCAGTGAGTTTGAAACTTCATGGGTGCAAACATCCCCTCTTTCCATTGACCCGGACCTGGAGTTGTCAAAACAGGCGAGCAGTCCTCACAAAAACGAAGGCACCCTTTCCACGGATGTCATCCGGTCATTCAATAAGTAAAAGGGGCCGTTTCCCTTAAAATAACTCTGTAGCCCGATCCATCTAAATATTTTCAACCGCCATTAATCTTTGGGATCGTCTTTTCTTCTATGGGGGCTGGGAGGAAGGTCCAAGTCAATATTTGCCACTTCCCTGATTAGTTTGACAACATCTCCTGGAGGATCAATCTGCTGGTAAACCAAACGGCTTCCATCCTTTAAAACACGGACAAGAATTGTAGTTTCGCCGTTTTCTTTTTCGATCAGGATATTGGCCGAATTGTCCTGCTTGACGCCCTCTAAGGCCTGGTTTGAAGTTTCGCAAATAGCAGGTCCACTGCCCCCCTGCGGATTCTTTTTTTGATTATATAGAGCTAAAGCCAGCGCTTGAGCAATCAGGAACCCGTTTCGCTCGTCCTGGACGGAGAAAGAACTCATATCTTTCTTATTGACCAATTGCAAAACTCCCATCAAGTGACCAGCATGGACCAAAGGCAGGGTCATCATTGCCTTGGTGGAAACTCCTGCGACCTTCTCCCATGAATCGTCAAAGGCCAGTTTTGGGTGCAGGATTTTAATTTTTGCAAGGTCTCTGATATCCGGGATGTTTACCATTTTCTTGACCATGGCAACATAGCCCGCAACACTTCTCGAAGAAATGGGGACTCTAATCTTTCCGAGTTTGTTACCATAGGTGACTTTGGAGTAAATCTCTTTCCGGCTTTCATCCACCCCATAAATCGTTACGGCTTCAGCATCAAAGTACTTCAAGAGGGGTTCTTTTAATCTTCGCAACAGGCCTTCAAAGTCTTCCGAGGAGTGAATCATTTGCGAAAGAATATGAATCTGATGTTCTGAGCTACCTCCATTAGAAGACTCTCCCGCCTTTTCCTGCAACTTGGAGATAGCCATCCCCATGATGGGCGAAATGGCTTTGGCCTTAAAAAAGTCCTCTTGATCGAACCCCTGGCCTCCTTCTTTATTGATGATCTCCATCACTCCCACAAGTTTTTTATTGACTGGGAGCGGCACCACGATCATTGAAGTTGTGTCCTTATTCAGTTTTTTATCCCAACTGGAGTCGTAAGTAAGCTGGGGATGATAGCGGGAAAGCTCTTCACGATCTTTCACATTTTTGATATTGATGGACTTTCCTGTCGCGGCCACAAACCCCGCTATATTTTTAACGGAAATATTTAACCGGATCTCAGGAAAACCATCTCTATAGAAATTCTTGGTGAACAACTCACGTTTGCCTTCATCCAGAGCAAACAGCGTTGCCTCTTCGCAATGAAAAAGCAGTTTCAGGTTCTTGGTGAGAGAAAGGAGACTATCTTCATTAAACTGGGAAGACCCAACCTGGCTGGCAAAATTTCCTAGAGTATTAATATTTTCCGACTTAACGTTTTCCAAAATAGGACCTTTTGGTTTTTATTTGGAACTTCGACTAACGAAGTAACTAATACTATGCCAATCATAGGAATTTAGCGTAATGCATTGATTTTAATCCTTTTTTGGGTTCCATGACAAGGTTTTTTCAATTTCTACAAACTCTCATACACCGAAACTGAAATATTTGAGAGACCTTTTTCCCACAAGTTGCGCCCTCTTACCCTACCATTGCCCAATATCCAGGGGCCTAAGGGGAATAAAAACCCCGGACTATTCAACGTGGTTGTATGGTAAACTGCTGTTTTTTAAACTACTCAATATTTCGGAAGCCATCTATGCCGTCCGATCCTCTCGCTAACATGCCTTTTGCTCATATCTCCCCTACCGAGGAGCAATTGCGCAACAAACGAAAACGCACGACCCTAACGGCACTGGGAGTTTTTATCGCCCTGATTGGGTTAATCTTTCTGGAAATTTATTTTCTCCAGGCTCAATCCACTTCAGCAATCGGAAACAATATTGCCGTTCTCGCGGTGTTTAATATCATCTTGATCCTGATTATTGTATTGATCATCCTGATTACGCGAAACCTTGTCAAAGTTTATAATGAGCGCAAAAGTAAAATTATTGGCTCCAAGTTTCAGACAAAATTGATCATCGCCTTTTTGATTCTGGCGCTGGTTCCCTCCATTCTTCTTTTCACAGTGGCCAGCAAACTTTTCACCTTCAGTATCGGCAATTGGTTCAATTTACAGATAGAACAAACTTTGGAATATTCAATGGATATTGCCAGGAGCTATTATTCGGACCTGGAAAAAAGAGCTCTTTCCAAAACTAAAAATATTGAACGCTTTATCAACTCCGAGGATTTGTATTTAAAAATGAAACGGGGTCGGTTGCATGCCCTTGCCAGGGAAAAAGTAGTGGAATATGATCTGGCCGGGATCCTGATATACGACAACGAGTTAAAACCCATTGTCCAGGAGTTGGATTCAACCAAGCTTCCACCTAAAACTCCGCTAAACTTCTCGGAATTAATCAAAAAGAGTCTTGATGGCGAGGGCGTAACAGAAATCCAAATGACTCATGGAGGAAGCCTGATGATCGTGGTGGCGCCTCTTACAGAGAAGATTGAGGAAAAAATCTCAATATGGGGCTACATTCTCACTCTAAATCCTGTTTTAAAAAGTTCACTAAGAAAAATTGAAACCATCCGAAATACCTTTGAAGACTATCAGCAACAGAGTTTTTTAAAAATTCCAGTCAGCGCAAACTACTACACAACCTTTATTCTTATTACCCTGCTGATTCTTTTTTCCGCCATCTGGCTGGGTTTTTATATGGCGCGGGGAATCACTGTACCCATCCAGCAATTGGCAGAAGGAACACGACGTATCACGGAAGGGGATCTCGACTTCAAGATTGGAGCCAGGGCAACCGATGAAATAGCAATTCTTGTTGACTCTTTTAACACCATGACCAGGGAACTGAACGAAAGTCGACTCAATATTCAACATGCCCATGAAGATCTTACAAGAACAAATATTGAACTGGACCGAAGAAGGAACTATATAGAAACCATTCTGGACAGTATCGGCGCAGGGGTAATTTCAATTGACAAAAAAGGCCGTATCACCACCTTCAATAAAGCGGCCGAAAAAATACTCGACCTGAAAAGCGAAAATATTTTCGGCTACTCTTACCGTGATGCTTTAGATTTCTCTTATCATCAGGCAATCAGGAAACTTATTCATAGAATGTTCGCCCAAAACAAAGAATCTATGGAAGAGCAAATTGATCTGCGGGTAGGTGAAAATAACCGCACTCTTCTCGTCAATATCCAGGTTCTTCGGGGAGCCACAAAAAAATATCGCGGATTGGTTATCGTCTTTGAAGATCTGACTCATCTTATAAAAACCCAGAAAATTGCCGCCTGGAAAGAAGTTGCCCAGGGAATTGCCCATGAAATCAAAAATCCTCTTACCCCGATCCAGCTTAACACCCAAAGATTGAAAAAAAAATACTACGAAAACCGGGAGGACTTTGGCCGGGTTTTTGATGAAAGCATTAATATCATCACGCAGGAGGTTGAGGGAATGAAGGAACTGCTTAATGAATTTCTGCGGTTTTCAAGAATGCCCACTCCCAATCCCCGGCCCACCTCACTGCACAAAATCATTGATGATATTCTGATTTCTTATTCGGAGCACGACAAGCACTTAAAGATCAAGAAAAGTTTTGACCCTAACCTTGGAGCCGTCCATATAGACCCGGAACAGATTCGTCGGGTATTCATCAATCTTTTTGAAAACGCCACCGATGCCATTGACGATGGGGGCGTTATACAAATCAGCACACGAATATTACAAAAGGAAAAGCTTGTCCGCATTGAGTTTTCAGACGATGGGTCAGGCATTAGTCCTGCCAACAGGGAAAAACTGTTTCTTCCTCATTTCACCACAAAAAAGCGCGGCACCGGGTTGGGGTTGGCCATTGTCAACAGAATCATCATTGACCACAATGGTTCTATTCAAGTTAAGGATAACCATCCAAAGGGCACAGTCTTTGTCATAGACCTCCCCTACTCCCCCCTTGGCCTGAAAACAGAAAACTATTCCCGTTCCATCACTTCTTCCAAATCTTGATCCCTTACTTTCATTTCAGCAAATTATGTTCTAAAATGTTTAATCAAAAACTTCTGTAAAAATTCCCATGTCAAAAAAAGTAATCCTGAATATTGACCATGATCTTTATCAACATCTTGAACAAAAGTTCAAGGGGGATGAACAAGGCCTGGAACAATTTATTATTTCTGCTGTCAGGAACCAATTAACGGGCTCACCGGCCGATCCGGCACCGGAAAAAAAAGACGACCTTGACAGTTATTTACAAAACGGCTCTTCGGGAAGTCGAACCTATGGAGTAAAGGGGCAGGGCTGGTAGCCGGGGATATATGCAAAGATTTTTCTGATTTGAAGTCCTGATAATCACAGGTCTTCGTTTAATTATATTTCACGATGAGGAACTCAATCCACAACGGGTTCGGGGAACGGTAATAAAGCTTATGGCAAATGACCAGTTTGTAGATAACGGTAATGGCACCATCACCGATAACAAAATGAAGGTGATGTGGAAAAAGACAGATTCCTTCCAGGATACCCAAAAATGGCTCAACTGGTTTAAAGGCCAGGATTATGTTGAGATCACCAACATGGAAAGGTTCGCCGGTTTTGAGGACTGGCGTTACCCCTCCGAGCAGGAAGCATGGTCCTTGTTTGACCTTGCCTATAAAAACACAGATAAGTATGGAGATGAAATTTATCTTCCTTCCATCTTTGAACCCGGTAGCGCTGGAACCACCTGGACTCTGGAAGAGCGAGACTCTTCGGCCCTGGTGATTCAGTATGAGGATGGGATGAAAGTATGGCCCTCAAAATATGCGCATCTCAATATGGCATACCGCATGGTTCGATCCATCGTTTAGTTTAACTTTTCAAACTCAGGCCGATCAGGGTAAATGACCTTTATTACCGGGTTGTTTCTGGCTTTATAGTTAAAATTGGACTGGATGACAAACCTGATTTTTGCCGGTTTGCTGTTCAACCTTTTAAATTCCCGAGGGTGATTCCGCTGGGCTCCCAATTCTAAAATAAGAGGCTTGCCATTTGGCAGGCTCAAGGTTCCCACAACACTTTTCCCAAGATCAATTTTTATTGATCCGGGCCTCCCCTCTTCAACAAGGGAAGATCCTTCCGCCAAAGGAACCTCGTCATTACCTTCAGAAAAAATCCTCCATAAATAACGGGTTTCAAAACCCCGTGCGCTGGCTAAAGGCAGAACCGGATCAAGAAACTGGATCTGAGCCCGGCCGTTGTCCTTGAAGAAATAGATACTTTGCATGGACCACAGGGCAAAATCATTTTCAAAAGAACGCCGGGACATGAGACCACAACGCCGGTTTTGTAAAAGGTTTTGTAATGGTACCCTTTTTTTCCGGATCAGGTCTCTTCGTACCTCCAGTGCTTTGGGACTGTTTAAATAACAGGTAGCCGCCCCCAACTTGACATCCCGTACTGAGTCGGGAGAAGCCTCCAGGCTTTTCTCCAGCCTTTCGATCAATGCAGATTCTATCTCAGGAGCGAAATCCCGGCTCACTTCCTGCGTAATACTAATTGCGCCATCCCAATCTCTGCTGGTAAGCGCGGATTCAAAATCGGAAATCACTTTATCCCGATAACTCATTGACGTTTCAGGAAAATATTCTCTCCCTCCAAACACCTTATTTTTTAAAAATTGATACCGGCCAGGATGGCTATAGCGGAAGTAGGGATAGGTGATATACGCCGAGACTGAATTGGCGAAATCCTCCTGAGGGTTTTGCCGCGAATAGGTAGAAAGCTGGCGGACGGAAACCGGAGCGTAGTGGACCGCGTCGGGATCATTGAGAGCCGTGAATAAATAATCATCTCCCGGTCGCCCGTCCAAAGCGGGGAGGTGAATCAAATTGAATTTAGTAATTTCAAGCCACTCCCTGGAAAAAGAAAGATACTTCTGAAAGATATCAAAAGCATGGGCCATCTCATGATGGACAATATTCTGAAATATTTCCCTGTCTTCATAAAACAATATATTAAAAAATTCAATACGAGGCTCCTGATCGTCCACCTCAACATGATAAGACTGGGTGGAGTTCCGGTATACGGTTTGAAAGCTGGGAAAAGTAGCGGCAGGCACATCATCCACCGGCATTCCCTCCGGGGCGGCTCTTAACTTGCTAAAGTGGTAAAATCCCTTGATCCCCGGTATATGTAAAAACGTTTCCGGTAATTTCGAAAATGCCAAAGTAAGCTCTTTGATTTCATCTGGCTTCCAACCCAGTTCCAAATCTAAAAGTTCATAACCAAACTTGATTTTAAAATCATCTTTCAACTGGTTGATCTCTTGTCGATAATCACCAGGGTATTCGTAGAAGGGTCGCTTGGCCTCTTGCCCCCACGAGGCAGTTGCACCGAGAAGATTGAAAACCAAAACCCAGCCTATTGCTATGAATTTTCCCATTAGTTTCAAAATCTCCCTGTCGTTTAATTGACTTACAGGTTAGCAGAATAATTATTGTTTCGCTATAGCCAGGATACCCATATAAATTCAACAAGTTATAAGGAGTGAGGGAATGGAATTTTATTTCCACAATTTTTGCACCTTTCCGAACGCCCAGACATCTTAAGATTGTCTCTTAACAACACAAATAAAGGAGGTTTTTCTATGGCAAAACTGCCAGGCAGTAATGCAAAATTAATCAGATTAAATCCGGAATGGTCGGTAGAAAAAGCCGCCTCCACACCTTTAGAGCAGGAACTGTCTATCGACGATTTCAAAGGTAAGAGACTCATTATCACTCTTCCCGGTGCCGGCGGCTTCTGCAACAAAGAATTTGACCTCGTTAAAGAGAATCAGGATAAATTTAAAGCCGCAGGTGCCGATGAAGTCATTGTTGTGGTAGGAACCGATATTCTGAGTAACGCGGGAAGGGGCCTGCCTAACCTGTTTCAAGATGTGGAGCAGGAGTTTGGCAATGCCAACAAACTGACTTTGGAAGGCGTAAAAAGCCGTTATCTACAACGCTCCGTCATTGCAGTGGATGCACAGGGTGAGCAGGTGGCCCGGGAAG
>PCTK01000124.1:0-158 GCA_002786505.1 Nitrospinae bacterium CG22_combo_CG10-13_8_21_14_all_47_10
AACAGGTTCCTGAACGATAATTTAATCCGGCCAAAGTTATAAGGTTGATTGGGTTGCGCCGGTTTTAAATGGTGGTTTTACTTTTTTGCATGGAGAAATCGCTTGTTAAAATATTTCGAATATTTCCTTGAGAAAAAGCGAAAAGAATATGATCAGTA
>PCTK01000124.1:237-4359 GCA_002786505.1 Nitrospinae bacterium CG22_combo_CG10-13_8_21_14_all_47_10
GCTGGAGAGGTTCCCCATGTGGTGCAGGGTTTACATCGTTTTTTTGCCGACTTCGGCAAACTGTCTGCGCCATTACCTTTCCATGAGTATCTAAATAAAAAAAATCAATTCATAGAAAACGTATGTGGAGGCAATGAGATTTTATTTGCCGTTGCCTGGAATAAAGCGATTATTGACCCCGAGTTTCGACAATTGGTTTTTCAGGCAAAAATCGGGCGGGGTTACATAAAACCGCGCAGTCGCCCCAGGGTGCTTATTGACCGGACTAATGTTTCCGCCAGCCTGCTCGAAAAAAAAATTGTTATTGATTTGCCCAATGATAAATTGCTTTTTCTCCCAGAAAACCTGACAGGTAAAACCATCCTTTCAGTGGTGCGGCACGGCGCGTCGAAAGGGAACTCGGTCGAGTATAAAATTGGTTCTCTCTACCGCAATTATTTGTTGCGGCCCCAGGGATTTCACCGGGCAAAACGAATAGGAGAAGAATTCGCCAAAATGGTTCGTCACGCCAATCTGGCGGTGGAATTGAAAACCTCGGTCCATTATCTTAAAACAAAAAACCAGCCTGTATATGTCAGCCGGTCCCCGAATACCCGGCAACTGGCAGGCGTTATCCGTTCGGTCTTACAAGACCAGGGTGGGTACCGGGACCGGAGCCTTATGACTTATCACGATTCCCTGGACTCGCAAAATTTCGGCTTGTTGACGGGCGAATTAAAAGCGGAGGAATTGAGCCAATTGTGCCGGTGTTTGAACATATCGGAGCAAGAGGCAAAAAATATTTTGAAAGATCCTCTTTACTGCTATCCAGGAGGAGAAACTTTTTACGAAAACTACCTTTCTACGATCCAGGGTATCCATGAAATTGCCGAAAACCATCTAGGTTCGCATGTTTCCTTGTTCACGCATTCAAGCATGATGAGAGCCCTGATGATTTATCTGGATATGCGCCCGTTTGCCGAGGCGTATAATGAGTATATGTCTTATCAGGAGAGGCAGGATAACGTCATTCTTTTGATTTATGACGAAGGGACATTCAGTAGTTACTCTTGTGCCGTGGGTCTCTCCAAGGAGGAACTACAGGCCCGCGAAAAAGAGGAGTTGGAAAGCAAAGGCCATGAAGACCACTTGCGGAGTATCATTGAAATCTCGCGTTCGCAAGTCAACCGGATTGCCATGATCACTTCAGGCGGGGACGCGCCGGGGATGAACGCGGTTTTAAAAAGCTTCATTGATAAATGCCTGTCATTGGGGGTAACACCTTATATTTACCGAAAGGGTATTGAGGGCGTTCTTAAAAATGACGGGCAGGAATATACTGAAGAGGCGCAACGGCGATTGCTGGCGACACCAGGAAGTGTGATTCAATGCAACAAGCGCTTTAAACTCATAGAGCAGGAGGGCGCGGAATATAAAGCCATCGCCAACCTGCGCAAAAACAAATGTGATGCCCTGATAGTTGTGGGTGGGGATGGGTCGGTCCGGCTGAGCGATAAACTGTTCCGGGCGGGGTACCCTGTAGTGGCTCTGCCGGGGACCATTGACAACGATCTTCCGGTTTATTGCCTGGGTTTTGATTCTGCCTTGAACGCCACGATTGAACTGATCCAAATGCTGGAATGGACCAGTCGGTCCATGGAACGGGTGCATTTGGCTGAGGTTTACGGTGCTGGTTCCGGCCACTTCGCGCTTTCATTGGCGCATGCGGTGAATCCCCAGGCCGTTCTGGTCAATGAGATGCAGGATATTGGCATTGATATCGATGATTTTATTGATAATTATTTGGTGGATAAGTTGCAAATCGGTCTTGAAAATAAGGACAAAAGCCACATTGTCATTGTCAGTGAAATGATAAAGCATGGTTATATGATCGATCCCAAAGGAGGGGTCAGTGGTTTAAGCGGTGCCTTGGAGTTGAAACTGCGAGAAAGGGGATTGGAGACGGAGGTGCGGGAAAGTGTTTTTGCCCACTTGCAAAGAGGAGCCCCGGTTGGGCGATTGGACAGAGAGTATGGACAGGACCTGGGCCGCGAAGCGGTGCGGAGACTTAAAGCCGATATTGGAAAATTTGCCGGAAAATTGTTGGGGAAGGAATACCCGAGCAGTGACCTCTGGGTTACCTTTCCTCTTAACCATTTGCCCAAACGGCAATTTCGCTGGGATATTTATAAGGAAATCAACAAGCCTCTTGTCCAAAGCCAAACCTGGCCTGACAAGTTGTACCATTTTTTTAATCGTAAGAGCCCCTGATAACTTCAAGGGTTTCTGCAAAGAAAAGGGCCTGGCCGTTTGGCCAAGCCCTTTTACATAAATCTAGACCGACTCCAGCAGAATCAAAGTTCTGCCGGATGGTGTCTTGGGTTTATTATTTGGGTACCACTCGAGTGGCTTGTGGACCTTTCTGGCCCATACCTTCTTCGAACTCGACCGATTGGCCTTCTGCAAGAGTCTTAAAGCCTTCCCCTTGAATTTCTGAGAAATGAACAAAGAGATCTTTGCCGCTCTCGGATTCGATGAATCCATAACCCTTACCTTCGTTAAACCATTTTACTGTTCCTACTGCCATAATAAATACTCTCCTGCAATTGTACGGGAACGCACTTCCAGGATATCCGGATAATGTGGTCCCTATTTTTTAATTGGGTTGGATTGATGCAAGAACTTTTAGAGAACCACTTCGATGAAAAACCCAACTTAACTTTAATCCGTTTGACCAAAGTGTTATTACAGGTCTGCTCTAGGCGAGAAACTAGAAGAAATCAAATTACACTACAACTAAACAACCCTTGTTTACTAGGTTAGAGTAGCATGAATAAGGGGAATGTCAAATTTATATATACACACAGGATGCTGAAATTAACCAAAAACCTGCTAAAAAAGGCCTTTTTAATGCCTTGTGGCTGATTTTAGGGGCAAATTAAAAAATTATAATTTTAATCTTCTTGTAATCCTGCTCACCCATGGTAGCCTGAGGGGGTCTCCTCTCAGGTGATTCCCCTTGAGGCAAGGCGCATCAAATAAATCGTAAAGGACTTTTTATTTCCACCGCTCCTTTTTGGGCGGTTTTTTTTGCCAATTGCATCAGGGGATAAACAGTATTAAGCGAGGTGGTTTTATGCATGAAGTTAAAGTTTATGATAGTTTAGGGAATTTGAAGAAAGTGATTTCGGTTAAAAAATTAAATATTCGGTCAGAGAAGCAATTGGAATTCCCTGCTCTTTTCAGGAAAAATAAAAAAACCGGAAGACCATTGGCAAAACCTACGCCACAACTTTGAAAAATAGGAGCGTCTAATTTGCAAGTCACCGTTTATCAAAATCAGGTCGAACGGGCTTTGAAAGGTTTAAAGCGCCAACTCAATAAAGAGGGCTTGTTTAAAGAGCTCAAGCGCAGACGATTTTATGAAAAGCCGTCGGTTAAGAAAAAACGCAAAATAAAAGAAGCCAAAAAAAAACGCAAGATGGCCCTGCGTCGCAATCGTTCCGCCTGGCACCAGATGTAGAGAGTTTTGGGTTGTTCCGTTTGTGATCTTTCTCCTTATATTTTGACCAAAAAAACAGAAAGGCCCAGCGATTATCGCTGGGCCTTTCTGTTTTTTAGTCAATGGGGCCATGGTTTCCTGTCTACCCTGCAACATGGGCGGCTTCTAGATCCTCTTTGTTTTTATGGTATTGTGGATATCGTATTCGGAGCCTTGCTTTATGAAATTTAAACTTTCGGCTAAATTATATGGAAGGCCATTAGCGTTATGAAAAACTTTGTATTGATGCTTCTGATTTTGGTGATGCCTTCGTTGGTATGGGCTGGTTATCAGGAGGCGACAACTGCGTTTGAACGGGGAGACGCCCCGACGGCGTTAAGAGAGTTTCAATCTCTTGCTGATAATAACGATGCCAGGGGCCAATATGGCTTGGGGGTCATGCATGATCTGGGGGAGGGGGTCCCGAAAAGCCCGGAGCAAGCGGCGACATGGTACCGTCTTTCGGCCGAGCAGGGCTATGCGGATGCCCAGAACAACCTTGGTGTGATGTATGAAAATGGGGAAGGTGTTCCCAAAAATTATGACGAGGCCATGAAATGGTACCGAAAAGCGGCGGAGTCGGGGAACAAGGACGCTCCCAA
>PCTK01000124.1:4395-13518 GCA_002786505.1 Nitrospinae bacterium CG22_combo_CG10-13_8_21_14_all_47_10
GCCAAAGGATTTTGTAAAAGCCTGCATGTGGTTCATCATAGCGGGAAAAGGCGACCTGGCCGCGGTGAGCAATAAAAATTTTCTCTTGAAAAGAATGACACCCGATGAAGCCGCTCAAGCTGAAAGCCTGGCACAGGAATGGTTGAAAATTCAGGAACAGAAAAAAAAGGACTGAAGGAGGCTCCAAAATGGGCTGGTTTAAGTGGTGAAAAGATATTTATTTATCATTGCCCTGGCTGGCTTTTGTTTTTGGGGTCTGAGTTGTGGGCAGGGCTCCCAAAAAAACCAGAATCCCATGCTTGTTATTGCCATTGATGCGACCTTCATCCCGATGTCGTTTTTAAATGACCGGGGGGAGTTGGATGGATTTGAAATAGACCTGATTAAAGAGGTGGTGAAAAATGCCGGATTTGATTATGAACTGGTTAACGTGGAATGGGGAGGATTGTTTGGAGGGCTGATCACTGAAAAATTTGATTTGGTTATTAGTTCAATAACCATTCTTGAAGAAAGAAAAAACCGCATGGCTTTCAGCATTCCTTACCTGCAAAGTGGTGTGGCTGTGCTGGTCCATAATGATATGGAAAATGTTGACAGCCTGGAACAGCTTGCGCAAGCCAAAGCCACCATCGGAGCCCAGATCAACACCACTTCCTATTATTATCTGCAAAAGTACCAGGATATAAATATCAAAACTTACGATAAATTTGCCCATGCCGTCATTGATATGGCCAATAAAGGCAATGATGGAGTGGTAGGGGATTCTGTTCAGGTGAACTATCATTTCAATAATAGGAAGGAATTGACCCAAAATGCCCGGTTTCTGGGTTCGCGAATGACCTCCGAGTTTTATGGCATTGTCTTGCGGAAAGAAAATATTGAGTTGCAACAAAAAATAAATGCCAGCCTAAAGGCGCTCCTTGCGAACGGGACCGTTCAAAGACTGCATGATAAATGGAACCTGGGCGATTTTGCAGTGGTGCCTTTACCTGAATAATTGCTTGCGGGGTAGTTCCGGTTTCCTGGTTTTCCTGTTTGGTTTTACGGCTAATTTTGATTCTGGCATACTGGTAAATCCGTTTGACCCGCCTGTCGCTGAGGAACCTTTTCGGGCGTGAACAGGATAATCTTATAGAGATGGTTATTAATTATTTGAGTGGAAAGTAACTTTGAAAAAAAGACCTTTCATGATTTTGGTGTGGGTTTTCGCGGCGGGCCTATTCTATTTGTGCCTGCAATCAATTGATTTGGATCAAGCCTGGAGCGAATTTTCCAGGGCAGATCCATTTTGGTTGTTGCTGGCTGTTTTTTTCAATGCCTCCATTTTGGGGGTTTGGGCTTGGCTCTGGTATCTGCTCCTGCCGAGGAAAAGTTCTGTTTCCTTTGCCAGGATTTTTCAGGCCAACTCTTTTATGTCCACATCCTGCAACACCATTCCTTTTCCCGGTGGGCATGCGGTGGGGGTCATGGCCCTGGCTCGACGGGCAAAGGTGGGGCACACTGTGGCTCTGTCGGTATTGGCACTCGATCAACTCATGGAAGGTTTCGCTAAAATTTTTGTTCTGACTTTAGTCGCAATTTTTGTTCCTCTTCCAGATAGAATGGGTCAGGGGATACTGGTTTTTGTAGTTGCGATATGCCTTTTTGCTTCCATAATGTTTTACTTTGCGCATAAGAAACCCGGTGTTCGGGAAGAGAATGGGTCTCTCACTGGCAAGGTCAAGGCTTTTGTGTCACGCTGGTCTGCGCACATGGATGTTTTGCGAGACATACGAACTTTTAGTTCAGGCCTTTCTCTGGCTTTATTGATGATGTTTGCGCAGACTTTGGGGATATGGGCTGTGCAAAAAAGTCTG
Source organism: Nitrospinae bacterium CG22_combo_CG10-13_8_21_14_all_47_10 (assembly GCA_002786505.1). GTDB lineage: Bacteria > Nitrospinota > Nitrospinia > Nitrospinales > VA-1 > LS-NOB. The sequence continues at coordinate 6,252 of PCTK01000124.1, forward strand.
GGCCTGGATCTTCCCTGGTGGTCTCCCATATTGGCCATGGGCGCATTGAATCTGGCGACGGTTTTACCCATCACTCCCGGCAACTTTGGAGTCTATGAAGGAACGGCTTTCCTTGTTTACCAATTTTGTGGGCTCGGTCCCGAATCTGCTTTAAGCTTGGCCCTCCTGCAACATCTTTGCTTTCTGATTCCCATGGTGGGGACGGGTTATCTGGTACTTTTGTTCGTATCCTCTATTCAAAAGCGAAGTCTTTCAAAAGAAGAGTGGGTTGTTGACGAGACTTAAAAAGATTTTCCGTGTTTCTAAAATGGCTTGCCGAGTTTTCAAACTGTCTATGATTTTGCCGGGTAGAGGGGGGCGGCGGCGACTTTCCTGGAAAATATTTTTAATTTTCCTGGAAATATGTACGGCTAAATATTAACTCTAAAGTCTAAAAAACTTATAGGGTTTTATGTCTTTTTATGAGGGCAGGATGGGATTACGTTAGGAAGATAAAATTTTGGGACGCAGGGACATTTTCTTGAGGAAAATGGGTCTACCCTTGAGCAAGAAGCTATTTATCTGGTTGAAATAAAAGGGGTTTATTGTTATTTTCAGGGTGTGGGCCGATGAGGAATTCAACACTGGACAGACTGTCAAGGAATAGTATTATCTTTGTAGGGTGTATTTAAATTTATATGGTCAATGTAAATTGTTATTAATGGCGTGACCTTCCTGCTAACTCTTTTCTAACAAATTTGATACTAGGTCGGGTAAAGTTTTGGTGCTATACTTTCCTGTGGTAATGGGGGGTTCCGTGTCAATGTAAACTGGTCTATGAGCCTGTTAACTGGTTCAAGATCTGCAAGGGGCCGAAGGCGTGTTTTTTGGCTCGGTAAAAACCTTGGCTGGATTGGGACTCGGGTAAAAATTGGGAAGGTTCATTGGTTAGCTTGGAAAGTGTAACTGACCTTGCCGCTAAAATTGTTGGAGGTTAATTGTCATGGCAGAGGGAAAAGTAAAATGGTTTAACGATAGCAAAGGTTATGGGTTTATTGAGTCTAGTGATGGGGAAGATTGTTTTGTTCATTTTTCTGAAATCCAGGGAGACGGTTTCAAGACTCTTGCGGAAGGTCAGGCAGTCGAGTTTGAAAAGAGCATGGGACAAAAGGGGCCTCAGGCATCGAAAGTAAGGCCCAAATAAATTTTGTTTGCGAATTAAAACCAGCAGGGCAATTGCTCTGCTGGTTTTTTTTTGTCTATTTCCTTCCATTTGCCGGAAAATAGTCCAATTTCAGATATATGTGGCACGGACTGGCAGAGGCCAATTTAAGTAGTATGTTCTGCGCAGGGGCAATTACAAATATAAAAATATGGACGATTAACTTCATTTCCCAACGGTGTTTAGCCTGTGTATACTTACGTTGGTTTCCTTTGATTTCTTCCATTCACGCTTTGTGATTTTGCTTCGCTCGCCTTCAATGTTTCGGGTATGAAAACAGTTCTCAGTTGGTGTTTCCAAAAAATTACCCGCCGTTACCCCGGCACGCTGTTGATTCTGGCGTTTCTTTTAAGTGGCATATCTGTTTATTGGGCCGGTGGTTTAAGCTTCAACCCCAGGATGGATAATCTTCTTCCCCAGGACTTGCCATTAATTAAAGAGTTTAATGAAGTGGTTGCCAAAACCGGAGGGTCTGGTCCGCTTGTGATTGTGCTTGAGCAACTGAACCCAATCCAGGCTCCTGAAGTCATTGGTAAACTGGAGCGGGCTTTGAGTAAAGTTCCTGGAACCCATTTTGTAGATTCGCAAATACCCGAAGAATTTTTAAAAAATCGTCAGCTCCTGCTGGTTCCCAAGACAGAGTTGCTTCAGCTTGAATCCTTAGTTGCGGAAGCGATTGACTATGCGCGAGGTCAATTCGGAGGTTTTTTTGGGGAAGATGAACTTTTCAATCCGATAAAACTGCAAACGCTTGCTGACCGGTACCAGATATTTGAAAATATCAACCCCTATCATAAGGGGAAGAGGGGAAATAATTATTATATCTTTGTCAAACCAAAGGGAACTGTTACCGATACGGATTTTACCGATAAATTTGTCCGGTCCATTCAAGATGCGATTGATCAGACCGGGCTTGAAAGGGACATCCCTGACCTGATTATCAACCTTACCGGTTCATTGATTGTGCGCCTGGAGGAAAACAAGTTCATCCAGGACGATCTTAAGAAGTCAGCGATGCTTGCGGCCCTGTTAGCCAGTTCAATCATCCTTATCTATACCCGGTCCTGGTTTTCCATCCCGCTCATCATTTTTCCTTTACTGCTGTCGTTGACGTATACCTTTGCCTTGACACGGCTATTCATAGGCCACTTGAATATCATTTCCGGTTTTCTGGTGGCTATATTGATGGGGTTGGGGATTGATTATGGCATTCACCTTTATATTCGTTTTAAGCAGGAACTTCTCAAGGGAAAATCCATTGCTGAGGCGACGGAACTGGTGGTGACACAAGTCGGTCGATCAGGCTTGATAGCGATGTTGACCACCATAAGCGTTTTTTCAATTTTAAGCTTTTCGGATTTTCAAGGATTTTCAGAATTTGGGAAAATCGCCACCCTGGGTATCGTCTGTGCTTTTTTAAGCTACTATTTTATTTTTCCGGCACAGGCTTTGTTTTATGACAAAATTCATTGGCTGAGAAAACCCCGCCCCAGATTATTCACCTTTAAAATTTCTAACCTGTATTTCACCACACCTTATTTTCTTTCGGCCATGTTTCTGTCCTTAATGGTGGTGAGTTTGTTTTTTCTTCCCGGACTGAAGTTTGAGTATGATTTCCAGAAACTAAGGGGAGAGTCCCCTGCCAGTGAATATGAGACGGTCACTACGGATGATTTTGGTTTTGCTTTTTCTCCTACCTTGATCCTGACACATGAAAAGGAAAACCTGTTTGCCATCCATACAGCCTTGGAGGAAATCAAAAACAGGAGCGGAGATAAGACCATCATAGGACTCCAGTATTCCTTGAATATGTTCAGTCGCGAAGAATATGAGTCGAAGCAGGATGTGATTGCCCGAATTCGAAAAATGTTTCTGGATAACACGGATATTATAAGGTTTTCGCTGGGGAACGACCGGTATGAAAACTTTAAAAAGCTGGTCAATGCCGCGCCGTTTGATGGAAACCAAATACCCCCTAATCTGGAGAAAAAACTCCGCGCCGGAGATGATTATCTGGTTTTACTGCTTTCCCCGGCAGAAAAAAATTTTTTCCATGTTGAAAATATTTACCAGTTGGAAAAGGAAGTGACAGAATTCAAACGTATGATGGCGGAAAAACATATTGAGACCTCTGTGTTAAATGAAAACCTGATAGCCGCTAAAATCCTGGATTGGGTTAAAGACAAGGGCCCGATGGCAATGGCTATCGCTTTTGTCATGGTTTTTTTCATTCTCTTGCTGGACATGCAGAGTATCCGGTTGGCGGTCATCACGTTCTTGCCGCTTTTTACGGGTCTGGCCTTGACGGGTGCGCTTATGTCGATATTTAATGTAAAACTGAATTTCATCAATATTGTCATGCTCCCCTCTATCGTGGGAATCATGATTGACCATTGCATATATCTCAGCCACCATATACTTGATTATTCCAAGGGTGCCTCCCTCAAGTCTCTGCAGGAAACGGGAAGTTCCATTATATTGTCGGCTCTGACCAGTCTTGCTGGTTATGCCAGCTTGAATATTGCTCATCATGCAGGAATCAGCTCAATCGCCACGGTGGTGGAGTTGGGGATAATAACCTGCACGGTTTGTGCCCTGTTCATGCTTCCGGCCCTGTTTGAGCTTCGAAAAGGCAGGTCGCCCTTCACCCGCTTTGCAAAGGATGAATAACCGGAAACGGGGTAAGTTGCTATTGAAATTTGGGGGAATTATTAAAAGAAGGCGAATGATGCGTAAAGGAATATTTTTTCTATTTGTTTTATTGACGGGTTGTGCGGAAGATCGTAAGTTCGAGGATTTCGTGCACAAGGATAGTAATAAGGGGAAGCAGGAATTTATGCAAGACTCCAGAAAGTGTACGGCGGAAAAGGATAAGTTCAGCCACAAAATACAGGGCCGGGAATTTGGATTCGAAGGCGAGCATACGGGATACCTGGGTTGCATGAAACTGATGGGCTGGAGTCAGAAAACAACCTCTTGAACTAGGGGTGGTGGGCGGTTTTCCCCCAGGCTCTTTGAATGATGGCGGCGGGCTGGTGAATCAGATGGCACATTTTACATGATTGTTCGGAGATGTGCTCCATCTTCTTCCTGAATAATTTTGTGTCGGGAGTTCCGGAAGCAAAGGTCTTCTTGATCTGCTGGAGCGAATCCACCATATCATCGCCAACAAAAAAATCCTTGATGGTTGTTGAATTTCTGCTCCATTCGGTGACATGGCATTTCGCGCAGACGGATCTCAAACCTCGAAGTCTTTTTGAAAATATTTCTATAGCCTGCCAGGACTCGGTATATTTTTCCTGTTCAAAGAGTATCTCTATATTTTTGAAGGAAGACGAAAGTCGATGCATAAATAAATTGTAATCCAACTCTTGTTCATCAATGGGGTCGAGGACTTTAATGGTTTGTGTCGATGGCCAGTGGTAACGGACCCAAACACTGATGTTGTGTTTCTGATGGCACTGGGAGCAGGTCTTTTCCACTTTATCCCGGAACTGTTTTGCTGGTTCCGCATTTTGCATTTTGATATTGGCGATGAAATTTTCTGAAGCTTTAAGGTCGAACAGTTCTTTCCATTCCGGAACCATTTCTGCGGCCTTCTGATAAGCCGAGCCAAAATCTTGCGCGCTCTTCAAGGAACTTTCCCAGTTCTCCTGATCCATGCCGATAAATGTTGCGCCGAAGGATTTGCTGATGTGGCGCATTTGTTCTATCCACTCGGGGGTTTTTCCCCGTTCTGAATAGTATTTATCCAGAGATTTTGGAGGAGTTTGTATCAGGAAGTCTGCGGAATAGGTAATATAAGGGACGAATAATAAAATGAAACCTGCAATGACTGGGAATTTGGGTTTCATTTTCCGATTGGATGTTCCTGTATTTCCGGGTTGAGTTTAACTGGATTTAATTCGATAAAAGAAATCATTTAATTGGAAAGGACTGCCGGTTCGGACTACCCGGCAAAACCTATGGGCCTTGTCATCGTCCAGGTTTTTCAATACCTGCTCCAGTAAGTCCTGATAGAAAATATCTTCCCAGAAAAGAAAGTCTTTTGACCGTTCCAAGGAAAAGGTGGAGATATCTTCCATTTCAATATTATACTTATCTTTCATAGTTATCAGGCTTTCACCTTACGGCTGATTCGAACCGACCTATTGTATTTAAAAGTGGTTGTTTCTCAAAACGATTTTTGGTAGTTGTCATCCCTTGCGCGCTCTGTTATTTTCGCAAGGTCTCTGAAAACATTGTACAGGTTTTATTATGCTATTAGTCATTGATGTCGGCAACTCTAATAATGTGATCGGCTTGTTTTCCGGTAAAAAACTCCTGACCCATTGGAGGATTCGTACAGAATGGAACCGGACAGCCGATGAGTATTGGGTTTTGATCAAGGAATTTATTCTGTTGAATAATGTTGGGACAGAAACCATTGATGATATTGTCATCGCCTGTGTGGTTCCACCGCTGGTCCCCATCTTGCAAGCCATGGCAAAGAAATATTTTTCCTGCAACCCTCTGATAGTGGGGCCTGGTATCAAGACGGGAATTTCCATCCTCTACCATAATCCCGCCGAAGTGGGTGCCGACCGGATTGTCAACTCGGTAGCGGCATTCGAGAAATTTGGCGGGCCGTTGATCATTGTGGATTTTGGCACTGCTACAACCTTCGATGTGGTGTCCAAAAAAGGGGAATACCTGGGAGGCGCTATTTTCCCAGGGATTCAGATTTCCCTGGAGGCCTTGTTCAAGCATACCGCCAAATTGCCGCGAATCGATATGATGGTACCTGAAAACGCGATTGGAAAATCAACAGCAGAAAGTATTCGTTCTGGCGCTGTCTATGGTTTTGCGGGAATGATTGAGGCTTTGGTTCGGAAGATGAAAAGTGAATTAGGACAAAATGCGCATGTGGTGGCAACGGGAGGGATTGTTGACTGGATCGACTCAAAAACAACGGTTATTGATACGCTGGACCCGTTTTTAACTTTGGAAGGTTTGCGGATTATTTATGAAAAAAATCATCCGGAAAAACAGCAGTAGGTAAAAAAACACAGGCTATTCCAGACTTCAGATTTGCAGTTAGAGGAGGAGACTGAAACTTGAAAATCTGAAATAACCTGTGGTTCTACGTTTTTGTCAGGCCTTTATAGCCTGAGAACCCTTACGGATAAACAGGCGCACCATCCGGGGATCGTCTTCGATATCCGAAATTTTGCAACCCTGGTTTTCGGCCCACCTTGACATGGCAGAGGTCAGGTCTCTTTTTTTATCGATAATGAGTTCTAAAATCCCGTTTTTTTTGACACGGTTGAACTCCTTTGCCGCCAATTGCAACGCGTTGAAAAATGAAAGTCCGCGTATATCGATTGTTTTAAATGTTTCCATTTGTGTCCCTCCCATTTTCAGTTGAGGCCTTGAACCCGTTGTCTTTAATAATCCATAATGCATTTTAAAAAACCAAGATTAAGAGACTGTTAACCTGGGATTAATTTTTTTTAATTATTTTTGGCGGAAATCTTTGGTGGATACGGGTTAAAAATTTGATTTTTAACAGGTTATTTTGTTTTTCAGGGTTGGCGGTTAAAGGGGACAAATGGGTTCCCGAAAGTGAGAATGTTCCCTGTCTATTTTCGGTTGAGCTTCTGAAAGACTAGCTGTTAGTATGAATGGTGCTTCCCTCAAAGGCGGGGGATAAGTTTTTGATAGCTTTCTGGAGATGAAAATGGGAATTATTCGCGGTGGAGATTCGGAATATGAAGAGCGCGTGCCTTCTTTTGAGGAAAAAACAGATGAATGGCAGAAAACCCTCCAACCATTGTTGGCAGAAGACCCCGGCTCCCTCAAACTTTCGGGAAAATATATTTCCAATGATGATGTAAAAATTATTTGCAACTGCCAGGGAATTGACAAGATTCGGGTTCTTGATCTCGCTGACAATCAGATCAGTGACGAAGCCTTGCCCGTTTTGTTTGAATCAGAAAACCTTGGTCAACTTGAGGAACTTTATTTAGGCATCAACTTTCTGACGGGTCAGGGGCTGACGGATGTTGCCAATTCCAACCAGGTCAA
>PCTK01000165.1 GCA_002786505.1 Nitrospinae bacterium CG22_combo_CG10-13_8_21_14_all_47_10
ATCCCGGAGTTTTTCCAGTCCAGAGGGAAACAATTTCCACAATATCAGGCCGGTTACCAGGCTGATCCCAAAGGTCCAGCCAAACGCCCGGATCTCGGATATGAAACCTTCAAGGGAATCATGGTCGTAATACAGTGCAACGCCCATAGGGGGCAGAGTCAAACCGGAAAGAAGAACCAGCAGGACTCCTACGACACTGAAGATAGACCTGATATTCATCTGAAGGGGAGAAACGATCTTCGGCGGCCGAACAGTTTCTCGATTTTTTCGATGGCTCCGGGCAGAGCCACGATGATAACGGAATCACCAACTTCCAAAGTGACATCGTCATTGGGGAGCATCATATCCCCTTTCCTGAGGAGAGCCCCGATTATCGCTCCCGCGGGGAAATTGATTTTGCCGATCAACTTGTTGGCGATGAAAGAGTTTTCTTCAACTTCAATTTCCATCACCTCGGCATCTTCAATCAGCTTGAAGACCGACATAACCCGGCCTTTTCTCAAATGTTTCAGGATGGCGCTGACTGTGATGAGCCGTGGATTGATGGTGATATCCATTCCAATAGAATTCAGGATGGGCAGGTATTCCGGGTCGTGGGTAATGACCAGAGCGCGTTTGGCGCCATATTTTTTTGCCAGCAGGGCCGCCAGGATATTATTTTCATCATCGTGGGACAGGGCCAGAAAAAAATCGGCATCCTTCATGTTGATCTCGTTAAACAAGTCCATGTCGGTACCACTGCCATGATGGACTACTGTCCGCTTGAGCTTGTCCGCCGCTTTGTGTGCTTTTTCTCTGGAGGGTTCGATCATGCACACGTCACGCATATTTTCTTCCAGAATCCTGGCCAATTGGGTAGAGGTGGATGTGGCGCCGTAAATAATTATTTTTTCTACCTGATCCAGAGTCCGGTTCAGCATGGGTAGAAGAAAAGGCAGAAATTCTTTGTCAATCAAAGTATAAAACCGGTCGCCGGACTGAAGGATGTCTTGATCTTTAGGGATAACCAGTTCACCGCCGCGGACAATGGCGACTATCAAAAACGAATCCATTTGCGTGATATTGCGGATATCCTGAATGGTCTTGCCGGAAATGGGGGCGTTTTCCGGCACGTCAAACTCTCGCAGGAGAACCCCGCCGTCGGCAAATTCCGCGACGCTGACCACGCCTGGAGTCTCAAGAATTTTCAGAATGGTTTCAACAATGATTTGTCCGGGATTGATGGCCTGGTCTATGAATAATTCCTCAGGAGAGAAAACTCTGTCGTTGTCGGTGAACTCCATGTTGCGGAGTCTCGCAAAGCGCTTGGGAACATTGAACCGGGATGCCATGAAACACGCGAGTAAATTGATTTCATCCTTCTCGGTGACCGCGATCAGCATTTCGGAGGATTTTATCCCCGCCCTCACCAATACACTGGGCAAACAGGCGTTGCCTTCGACAGCCATAACATCCAGCGTGTCTGTGATGCGCCGGGTTCTTTCCGCGTCCTGATCCACAATAGCGATATCATGGCCTTCCTGGGAAAGCTCCTGAGCGAGGTTGTATCCAACAATACCAGCGCCTACAATAAGTATTCTCATACCACCTGATAAGTAAAGATAGCTATTCTCAGCTTTTATAATAATGGTATTCCACGAGTTTGGCTACTCCGGTCATGGAAAAAGGGTTATTTGGATTTGTTCAGGAATTCCAGGAAATCAGAATTCTCAGACATAAGGAGAGTGGTGTCTGTTTTTAAAGAGTTTTTATAGGCTTCCATGGAACGCATGAAAGAATAAAATCCGGGGTCTTTACTATAAGCATCCGCATAAACTTTTGTTGCTATTGCGTCTCCTTCACCTCGAACCGACTGTTCCTGCTTGTAGGCTTCGGCGATCAGAATGGTTTTTTCCTTGTCTGTTTCAGCGCGAATTTTGGTGGCTTCTTCTTTTCCTTCAGACCGATACTCCATGGCAATGCGCTGACGTTCTGTGCGCATCCGGTTAAAAATGGAATTGGCGATCTCAGGCGGCAGGTCGGTACGCTTTATGCGGACCTCGACAACCTCAATACCATATTCGGCGGCCTTGATATTGGCTTCTTTGGTGACCTTTGCCATGATGGTGTCCCGGGTTTCCGTGACGATATCGTGCAAACTATGGGTACCAATTTCAACCCGCAACTCGGAGTAAATAATATCATCCAGACGAGCCCGTGCTCCCTGTTCCCCTCGTACGGTTTCCAGAAATTTCAAAGGATCAACGATGCGGAACATAGTGAAATTATCAATCAACAGGTTTTTCTTGTCGCGGGTGATAACTTCGGCAGGGTTGGAGTCGTTATCCAGCAATTGTCTGGAGAAAAAACGAACCTGCTGAAAAAAAGGAATCTTGAAATAAAGCCCAGGTTCCGTGATGATCTCTTTGGGTTTCTGCAACTCCAGCACCACCGCGCTCTGGGTCATGTGGACCGTGAACATGGAGGACGATAAGATAACGATGGCGAGAACGCCGCCTATAATAAAAGAGTTTCGTTTCATAATTGTTATTTATTGCCTCCCATCAGGTTCCCGTTCAGAGGCAGGAGCGGTAAAACACCGCTACTTTTTTTGTCTCCCATAATAAACTTTTTGATAGTAGGCAGAACATTTTCCATGGTTTCAAGATAAAGCCTTTTGCGGGTGATATCTGGCGCTTTCTTGTACTCTTCATATTGTTGCAGGAAACGCTTGGCATCACCCTCTGCCGTTTTGATAACTCTTTCCCGGTACCCTTCTGCCTCGCGGACAATTTTTGCGGCTTGTCCACGTGCTTCAGGGATGACTGCGTTGCGGTAACCCTGGGCTTCATTGATCATCCGTTCTTTATCTTCCCGGGCGCTTACAACATCCTTGAACGCGGCTTCGACCTGCTCGGGGGGATGCACATCCTGAAGCTGGATGGTCACAACCTGCAAGCCAGAATCATATTTATCGAGCAACGCTTGAATCTGGACCTTTGCATTAACCTGAATTTCGGCCTTGCCGGTGGTCAGCGCCTCATCAATCTTTCTGCTACCTGTTATTCCGCGGATGACCGTTTCAGCGGCATTGCGGATCAGCTTATGCGGTTGCCGCACATTGAACAAGTATTTCACTGAATCCATGATCCGGTACTGAACGACGAGATTTATATCGATAATATTCTGGTCGCCAGTCAGCATTAGCGATTCGGCTGGAACCCTTTGCAGGGGCCGTCCTTCCGAAGCTCTGAACCCGATTTCCGCTCTTTGCACCTGGCGAATTTTGGGTGTCTCGGCATGCTCAATGGGAGAGGGAAACTTGAAGTGCAATCCCGGTGAAGTGGTGCGGTAAAACTTCCCAAATCGGGTGACCACGCCTTCTTCATCCGGTTCGACAAAATAAAAGGTTCCTGGCACAATCCATACTACCAGCAGGAGCAGGATAATTCCCAGCACCATGGATGGTTTGAATTGTGGAACCTTAAATTGCGGAATGTCGAAAGGCGGTTTTTGTGAACCTCCACCTTGCCCCCCGCCACCTTTAAATCTGTCTTCAGGGCCTTTCGGCTCGTGTAAATCGTCCCAGGGCATGCTTTATACCAAAAATTTATTGTTTAATAATTTGGTTACGCTATCAGACTGCTCAGGCCTTGTCAATCACAAGCCGGAGAGCCAGTACCCTGAAATAACTTTTGCCGGCGAGCAAGGAGTTGTGTCGGCTTGACGGGCCATTGCCCGGTTTCCTCCCACGGGAGTGGGTCAGGAGAAGTTATAGGCAAAACATCCGCTGGAACAACGCACCATATAATGGGGACAGCTTTTGCAGGGTTCGTTTGGCGATTTTTCAAATACATGGCCGAGAAACCTGGTATGCATTTTGGTGGTTGAAAGTTCGTTGATCTGTTGGAAATCCTGGATATTTCCAAGTTTCTTATTGTGGAACGGAAAACAGTTGAAGCAATCGCCTTTGGGGTCGATGTCCATGGGACTGCCATCCGCACATCCAAAATAAAAGTCCCGGTCTTTCCATTCCGTGATATTGGGGACGGACTGGCTACCATGGTAGAAGAACCGCTCGACGAGTGGGTATTCGTCCTCTGTAATTTCGTCCAAAAGGCAGGGCGGGAATGAACAGTCAAAACGAAAACACATTTGCGGAAACTCTTTAGCCATATCCAGCATCATCCTTCCCATTTTTGGGTAATCTTTTATGGGTAATGCATGGTTGCTTTGCTCTCCAACTATAGGGAAAGCCGGGCTGACGCGAATTTTATATTTTTGTTCCGGCGGCAACCCCAGGTTCTGATATATTTCATCGATTTCCCAGCACTGAGTCGATAAATCCTGATCAATGGAATACAGATTAAGGCTGAACATAAGGCCAAATCCGTTTTTGCTGAGAACGGCCTCCGCAACTTCCCGACAACGGACATGATTTTTTTCAGAGATATTCTCCCTGGTCTGCCAGTTAAGAAGGATGGAGAATTGAATCTGACGTTCGATACTTCCTCCCCGGCCGACGGTATGCAAAAGAAGATCGAGGACTTTGTCCGGCATCAAGCCATTGGTGAAAACGCCTAAAAAGGTAAAGGGTTGCATGCTTTCCAGGGTTTGAGACAGAATATCGTTGAAGTGAGGATGCAGGGTGGGTTCGCCCCCCATGAAATTGATGAGAGAGGTGTTTTTTACCCTGGGTAAAAGTTGGTTCAGAAAAAAGCCATAATCCATAGATTTGTCAGGAGTTTTGACATTTTCTTCCATGTACTCATCGGCAAAACAGTAATTGCACTTTAAATTACAATAGCTATTTAGAATAATGTTCAAGGGTTGCCTCCATAACTTTCGGTGGGAGCAATACAACCCCGCAAGTTTAAACCGATTTAAACCTGACTATTGCCGCTAGTGCCTTGCAATGGGTCTAGCCTGTTCACTTAAGGTCGTCTTAAAAAAGATAGAAATTCCTTAAACGTGTAGGATGTACAGATTATGTCAGAAATTTCCTATCAAAAGTCAGAAAATACCTATATTTTGTGAGAATCAAATAGGGGCTGGCCCGGTCTCTTAAAGGATTACAAAAAGAAGTGGGCTTAAATTATCTTGAAATCAATCTGTTAAAGCGTCAGAATAGGATTTTCCCAACCCATTTAAGAGAGAGAAATGTTAGCGTTCGCCAAAGATATCACCCAGAACAAGCCTGAAACTTCCAACGAGTCTGAGAACGATGAGTTGAAGCAGTATATGGAATACCAGCGAAAACTGAACCACGAACGGCTGGTTCATCATGCGCTGGATTACGCCAAGAACCATTTGCAACTCAATATTCAAAAAGCGGATGGAAATCAGGAGAAGTTGAACGATTATCTTCGAGGAGCCTTCCCCATTTTTCACCGGTTTGGCGATGGGGAAAAGATCATGCTCCTGTTGAGGAAACTGGCTAACGGCCATAACACTGCCAATAATTGGTATCGTATGAATGCTTATTATCACACACTGGTTTATGAAAGCATGAGGCGATTTGTGAAAATTTATAATCAACTGATTTTGGATTCTCCCGACAAGGCAAAAGAATATGGTGTTTCCGAGGGTGTCCAGGTTGATTTTGATGATTGGGTTTATTTATACTTTCCTGACCTGGATTTTCATATTGGTCATGACCTTGGCTATACGCATTATCCATTTGCCAAGCGAAATAAAGCCATTGAAGATGAGATTGAAAAAAGTGTGCAGGCGGGCAGTTCGCGGGAAGAGGCGTTGAAGTCCATTAAAGCTGATTATGAAATAGATGATTCCACCATCAAAGTTCTATTGGGAAAACCCATTAGTAATGAAGATATGGAACTTTTTTATACTTCGGTGGAAAACCCTATTTATTCAGCCTTGACGGAGGTCGAAGACGGAAGATGGGGAGCTATGGATGGAGAATCCCTTTTAGACCATTCTTATCATATGGGCGCGCATTTGAAAGTTTGGGAGTGGAGAAAAAGAGAGGAAATAGAGGCAGAAACCGAGTCGGTTATGCAAGAACTCCGCAAAACTTCCTCCAATTAGACAGCCCTGATTGATTTCTAAAGGACTATTAATTTGAATTTTATAGGGAATGAAAAATGATTGGACCCGGCCGCGCTCATAAAGCGCGGTCTTTTTTTTACCCGGTTTCTTCTTTAAAAAAAAATGGAGGAGTTATGAAAGCTTCTAAACTGTTGGTGACGGCGCTGGGACTTTTTTTGATCTTTGGATTAAATCCAATCAATGGGTGGAGCCAGGCTCCCAATGAAGAGGAAGCGCTTCAAGAAAACCGTCAGGAGCGCAGAGAGGGTCGGCAGGAGAGACGACAGGAAAGACGTGATGAGTTTAAGCAGGACCGTGAAGGACGCCAGGAAAACCGTCAGGAGCGCAGAGAGGGTCGGCAAGAGAGACGACAGGAAAGGCGTGATGAATTTAAGCAGGACCGTGAAGGACGCCAGGAAAACCGTCAGGAGCGCAAAGAGGGTCGGCAGGAGAGACGACAGGAAAGGCGTGATGAGTTTAAGCAGGAACGTCGGGATGATGGAAAGGATCGGGGCCGTTCCGAGTTTGGCCAAAGACAGGGTGGTGAGCGCGGTGGACAATTGCGAGGCCAGCAGGGAATGGACCGGCAACGAGGGGGTCAACGTGGCGACCGCGGTGGTGGAGGGAAAGGAAGAGGCAGATAACCTCGCGACTGACAAAGCGCTGAAGAACTCAACCTGGAATATTGCATGAGAAGTTGTAAATCCTCCCCCTTCGGGAGGCTGGGTGGGGTGAGTATCGGGCGAATGGTAAACAACCTGTGCGGTAAATCGAAAACTTTTCCACGGTGAAATCATGAAAAAGCTGATCGTCCCTGTCCCGGAAATGACACGAAGGATATTCCTGATTCGCGGCCACAGGGTAATGATCGACCGCGATCTGGCGGAAATGTACGGGATTAAGACTCATGTCTTGAATCAGGCCGTTACCCGGAACGCAAAACGTTTCCCCGATGATTTCATGTTTCGCCTGACGAAAGAAGAAGCCGGGAAGCTTATCACAAATTGTGATAACCTCCTTTCCCTCAAGTATTCCCCTACCACTCCCAGAGCTTTCACCGAACAGGGCGTTGCCATGCTGTCCAGCGTCCTCAAAAGCGAATGCGCAATCGAAGTCAATATCGCCATCATGCGGGCGTTCGTGCGAATCCGCGAACTGGCATCGACCCACAAAACCATCTTGCGGAAGCTTGAGGACCTGGAGCGGAAATCTGCATCCCATGACGTCAAGATCGAGGCGATATTCGAGGCGATCAAGGAACTCATTACCATTGATAAAAAACCAGGGCGGACGATAGGATTTCGACAATCGGGAGTGAAACCCTGAGAAAAACAAAAAGGCAAATCCCCCCAGCCTCTTGTGGTGCCCCCCTCCGCGTCTCTCCGCGTCCTCTGCGGTTAAAAAACTCCTCCCCTCAGTTCTGCAAAATCATT
>PCTK01000039.1 GCA_002786505.1 Nitrospinae bacterium CG22_combo_CG10-13_8_21_14_all_47_10
TGTTAATTAAGTCGGTATATTTGACGATATTTATTTTTCAAGTAATCTAGAAAGTGATCTGGATTCAAAATTCCCCCAGTCACCTGTTTAACCAGAACTGGAACCGACAATAATCTGCCTTGCTGATGAATTTTAACACCCAACCAATCCCTTATACTGGCAAGGTTCCCGGCCTCAATCTGTTTTTCTGTATCAGGTTTCGCCTGGATTAAAGCGTTATAAAACTGGCTGGCATAAATTGCCCCCAGCGTATAGGAAGGGAAATAACCAAAGGCACCCCCACTCCAATGTGTATCCTGTAAAACTCCAAGCGTGTCCGTTGGCGGTTCTATTCCCAGATATTCTTTCATTTTAGCATTCCACATTCCCGGCAAATCCTCAACACGAATAGTCCCGTCAAACAAACCTTTTTCCAATTCATAGCGCAGGATAACATGCATGGGATAAGTCACCTCATCAGCCTGAACCCTGATAAACGATGGCTGGCTGACATTGACTGCCTCATAAAAACTCTCAGGGGTCACATTTTTGAAGTTGTTTGGAAATGTGTCGGCAATTAAAGGCAGGTAGCGCAGGCAAAATGGTCTTCCCTGCGCAATCATTCGCTCCCAGAATAGAGACTGCGATTCATGAATAGCCATGGTCAGCGCTTCGGAAACAGGCAGATCACGCCCATTCTGCATACGCCCTTGCTCATAAAGCCCATGCCCGGTTTCATGAATGACCGCATATAACGATTCAATAAAATTGTCCTTTTGGTAACGGGTGGTGATACGAACGTCTGTCGGGTGGCTCCCGCCACAAAAAGGATGCACAGAAACATCCATCCGCCCCTTGTCAAATTGAAACCCCATATCTTCGCTGATTTGCCGACCCAGCGCTTCCTGTTTATCAACTGGGAATTGACCCGATAAAAAAGAAGTGTCGGGGTGATATCCAGATTCCTTAATAGATTTTATCAACGGAATCAATTCAGCTTTAAGTTTGTCAAAAACGGGGGTGATATCATTCTGGGTGGTGCCTCTTTCATAATTATCAATATTGGCATCATAGGCCTGCATTTGAGGAAAAACATAACCGGCCCATTTTATTTTCAAATCTACCAGACGCTTTAAAACAGGAGCAAAATCTGAAAACTTATTCTCAGCACGGGCCTTCACCCAAACCTGATGGGCTCGGGAAGACAGCTCCGCCAACTCCGTAACAAGTGTTTTTGGAATACGCGTCGCCATATTAAATTCCCTGCGAGCTTCACGAATATTGCACCATTCAAAATGGGTGAAACCATTTTCATCAGCCATTGGGAGACGATCCAACAATTTGCCCATTTCAGGGTGAATGATTTTTTCATGGAGAACACCGGCCAGGGCACCGATTTGCTGAGCTCGGGATTCTGAAGCTCCTTCAGGCATGATAACTTCTTGATCCCAATGCAGGATACCCATGATTCCGCCCAGCCGACTGTTTTCCCGCAATCGTCGAACCAATAAAAAATAATCTTCTTTAAACCCTTCCTTCATACTTTTTTTGCCCTCGAAAAAAACAAGCCAAATTTATATAGTTAGCAAATAATCTCATCCATTTATTTTTGGCTTTGGTCACGAACAATCCGCACTTTACCTGAGTCCATGATCAAAACCCGTTCTCCAGCTTTCAGTTCTTCATCATTGACCTGAATGACAGCGTACGGTTCTCCCTCATCCGGTTGAATAATAAATTCTTCTGCACTGCCACTGGTGATAGCCTCTTCGGTAACATGCCCGACCACCCCACCTATCACCGCACCCCCCAAAGCACCCAGCGCGCGAGTGGCCGTGTTTCCTCCAAGAGTGGAACCGGCAAGTCCTCCTGTTGTTGCTCCGGCCACAACCCCGACACCCGATTCCGTTCCTTTAATTTCAACATCTCTTACTGAAACAATAACTCCTTTTTTGAAATATTCCGGCGAACCCATTTCACTACGGTCATAGGTGGAACCGGAATGCAAGGAGCAACCCGACATTCCTGAGGCGAAGATCATTAGAAAAATTATCATTAAATTTTTTGTCATGGAACCCTCCACAAAAGTTCAATGGTATAATTATGAATATTAGCTATTCAGTATTAGCGGGACGCAATGAAGACGTTGACGCTGGGCGTTGATCTTTTCCACTCTGTAATATTATCAAATCCTGAGGTATATATGGTATCCGATAAAGAAACCCCTGAAACAATTCGAGGCCGACTGGATATTTTACGCAAGGGCATTGTCAGCGAAGAAAACTCCGTAAATTATTATAAGGCCTTGTTAGATAAAATCCCCGAAGATACAGAAACGCATATTGGAATGCGGAGAATGTATCACGACCTTATGTTGGAAGAAAAAAAACATGTAGAACACTTCCGCCAACTTATTCTTCAATGGGAACAACGGCTCAATGAATTTTAGATGTTCCTTGGGATTTTTCAAATTATTGCAAACGTAAAAATTTTCGGTTTCATGCTTATTTGGCTCTTTTTTGTTTTGTATGCCAGTTATTAGAAACTGAGCACTTCTACCATATTCTTGACAATTCACGGTTCTTACTTTACTATTGATAACAATTCTCATTATTATTTTTGAGAATCAGGGTCCAACTCGAACAGCCTGATAATAATCAACAATCTTAATGGTTTACCCAATCATGCCCTCCGCAAAACCGGTAATGCACGCAAAACAAAATTTTTTCAAAATCGCCATTATATTGGTTTTAGTATTGATTCATAGTTCCTGGCTCACCAGGTCGGCTCAAGCCACTAATCAGGAAACAATAGATAGAACCAAAAAAGTGGTCATGATGCTTAACATTGCGGGAAAAGAGTTTCACGAGGGTATCGTGGATGGCAAAATTGTAATCGCCGCAGAGTACGAAGAGTGCCAGCTATTTTTAGCACAGGCCATCGAAAGATTCGAAAGAATTTCTGTTGAAATTCCAGACCCGGAAAAAGCCGTTAACCTCAAAAATCGTTTGACCGGTCTGATGAATCTGGTGAAAGACAAAGTAGACTCACAGTTGGTCTGGAAAGAAATCAACAGCCTCAACTCTGATTTACTTGCAACCTTCAATATTGAAATCAGCAAAACCCCCATCACTCCGGTATCCCTTGGAAATGGTAAAAAGATTTTCGAAAACAACTGTTCGGTTTGCCATGGCCTCCAAGGTAACGGTGATGGTCCTATGGCCAGTCAATTTAACCCCTCCCCTGCCGTATTGTCCGACCCTCAATTAACAGGAGACGCAAACACAACCGCTTATGACAATTTCCAAGTGATCAGTGTCGGAATTGCCAACACGGCGATGATGTCCTGGGCAGAAGTGCTTTCTGAAAACGAGATTTGGGATGTGACCTATTACCTCAGAACTTTTTCCAATATCAATGTCCAACTTCCTCCGGTAAATATAGAACTGGCCGCAATCGAATCCTCACAAGATTCAGGAGGAGACATTGCCGACCAGGTTATTGGTGAAATCCGAAGTCTTCTTGAAAAGAGCTTAAGTACATATAAAGCCGGTCAGGCGGAGAATGCCGCTGAAATAGCTTTTGACGCTTATTTGGTATATGAAAAGATTGAATCCAATTTGATTATCAAGAATAAGAGTTTGGGGGTGAGCCTTGAGTCTGCATTCAGCCGTTTTCGTGGAGAAATCAAGCGTAACGCACCTGTTAAGCTTATAGAATCGCTAAATGATGAAATCAACCTGAATCTTTCAAAAGGTTTGGAACTGCTGAAAAGCGAAGTTGGTTATACGGCAATGTTCTTGCAATCATTTTCCATCATCGTTCGAGAAGGATTTGAGGCCATTCTCATCATCGCGGCACTGATCGCATTTCTGATCAAGTCAAAAAATCAAGCCAGGGTTAAATCCATTCACCTGGGCGTTATCGCTGGCATTCTGGGGAGTTTCGCCACAGCCTATATAATTCATGAGATTCTTCATTTCAGCATGGCCCGGCAGGAACTCCTTGAGGGCTGGATTATGTTGGTTGCCGTTGCGGTTCTGTTCTGGGTCAGCTACTGGCTGGTTTCAAAAATAGACAATAAAAAGTGGCAGGAGTATATCAACAAGCAAATGCGTGGTGCCCTTTCCAAAGGCAACACGTTTACCCTGGGTGCAGTAGCCTTTATTTCGGTTTACCGGGAAGGATTCGAAACCGTTCTATTTTACAAAGCCCTGTATTTATATGCCGGTAATGCTACAGGTGGAATAATCCCTGGATTTTTGGCAGGTTGTTTGGTTTTGGCAGGAGTCTTTTATTTGATAAATACTCTTGGGATGAGAATCCCCATCAAGTGGTTTTTTGGTTTCACCAGTGCCCTCCTGTATTACATGGCCTTCACCTTTATGGGAAAGGGAATTCATGAATTGCAAATGGGAGAGCAGATTCCCATGTCATCCGTAGATTTTCTACCCAGCATTTCCTGGCTTGGCATTTACCCAACATGGGAAACATTTATTGGGCAGGGAGTTTTGATCGCGGCATTTATTTTCGCGCTAGTATACACGTTTATTATTAAGGCGGAACTTGGTGCCACCCAGTTGAAGGAAGAAACCTCTCAATTACAAAGCAACATAACCCAGCTCCATGATCTCGCGGAACATATTTCTCATCATGCCAAGCGTTGCGAAGTATTCCTGAAGGACACTCCCGATCAGGACTTGCAGGAACTTTCAGGTCACTTAAAGGAGATAGATATCAAAATCCACGAGCTGTTCGGGCATGTGAAATACGTCGAGAATCAGCTTCAGGATGAATATGAGAGGCTTGCCCAAAAAGCCTTTGAAGCCAAATAAAATAAGGCGATCCCTTGTTGAATATTCGTTTATTTAAAAACACCCGCGTCCTCCATAAATGGGTCGGTCTCCTGATTGCAGTATTCATTCTTATTCTTTCCGTTTCGGGTTTTCTTTTAATGCACCCGAAAGAATTTGGCATTGAGCAAGCTCAGATTAGTGGTAAATACCTCCCGACGAAGTACTTTCAGGTTCATAGTGCCCGGCGTCGCATCCAGGCTCTGGCCACAACCTCCCAGGTTCTATATGCGGGAACAGACATTGGTATTTATCGTTCCCAGGATGGAGGGGAAACCTGGCTACAAACCAACCAGGGACTATTTAATCAAAATATCCACTCATTATTGATCAATTCAAAAGAACCTGACACAGTATATGCCGGAACGGATCATGGCGTGTTCAAGTCCGAAGACGGCGGGGAAACCTGGAGTGACTGGTTCGATGAAACAACGGGATTGACCCACGTTAAAATTAATGATCTTGTCTTACAGCCTGATAACCCCGACACCCTTTTTGCCGCAACCGACGGGGGAATTTTTCAGTCTGTGGATGCTGGAGAAAGTTGGGAACCTGTTTTTTCCGGCCAATCTATTCAACTCATAAGGTTTTCCGCCCCGAAACCCAACACTCTTTATGCCTCCGGCAAAGGCGGTATCTTTCGCAGTAATAACAATGGCCGTGACTGGAGTCCCGTTTGGGAAAGTGCCCTGCCTACAGCAACCACTCTGGTATCTCTGAATACCGACCCGGAATTTCTCTATTCAGGTTCCGAAATTGGCCTGTATAAATCTTTCAATGGCGGCAGAAACTGGGTTGATGACCCGGACTTCAAAAAACTGCCTATAAACGCCATTTTTGTAAGCCCTTCCAACCAATCTCAAATATACGTCGGAAGCGGAGACAGTTTTTATTTCAGCAACAATGGTGGAGATTTCTGGGAGAAAATTTCATCCTTCACAAAAAAAATCAATGGTGATTCAGGAACGTCCATTGATATTGCAATCACCCAAATCACCGGTCAGAAAGAAAAGTCATTATATGTAGGCACAACATCCGGACTTTATGTCTCGAAAGACAGGGGCCAAAACTGGGAAAATATCGATTTGAGTGGTGCGGTCAATCAACTATCGCCCGATGAAATGAAAATGGATGTTGTCAAACTGGTGACCGAAATCCACACGGGCCGGTTTTTTGGTTCCTATTTTTACATGCTTGTGGATTTGGCAACTTTGGGAATCATATTGCTTACCCTATCCGGTATCTTGATTGCCTATTACCGGGCAAGAGTTAAGACACGGAAAAAACTGGCGGAAGATCTGGCTACTGACCAGGTGATTGAATTTACAGAAACAACCGAAGAGCTTTCAACAGAAAGCCAGGAAATCCATGACATGATAGAACATATCACCGAACATATTGAGAAATGCCGGTTGGTTTACATGGACCAGGAGAAAAAAGAAATAGAGGAAATCGGCAGGCACCTGAATAAACTGGACAAAAAAATGCACCGACTTATGGAAAACTTAGGCGAATTGGAAAAAACAGATTAATGAATATACCGCTTTTCCCTGCCTGAAGAGTGCTGGGAAAGGGTTTGATCGCGGTTGAGCATATCCATTTTTTTATACTCTTCCCAGTTGTCCCTAAAAAGATTGAAGCCGACATAATCCAGAGCTTGCATCATTTCAAGCTCAGAAACCTTGCCTTCTCCACCATCCACTTCACGAATCACATCCTCCAATTGTTCACAAAGGCCGGCAAACCGCTCTTCATCTTCAAACATCATAAAGTCTTTCATAAAATCAAAGGTCATCAACTCTTCTCCCTTTAAATGGAGTGATTCGCAATATCTACTACGCTTATTTTAGAATAAATTTTGTTTACTGCAACCATAAATTCCGCGATTTCTTTTTGAATGGTGGAAAACTCCCTATTTGCCATACGGTTTGCGGAAAATATTGACCCTCCCAACGCTACAGCGGAGGCCCCCGCAGTGAAATAATCGGGGATGTTATTGGGGCCAATTCCGCCTACAGGCATCAGCTTTATCTGGTCAAAGGGACCTTTTAAAAGCTTAATATAATCAGGTCCCATTTGGGAAGCGGGAAAGACTTTTACCATTGTGGCCCCCATACTCCATGCCTTTTCAATTTCTGTGGGGGTTAAAGCTCCAGGGAAATAGGCCATGCTACGTTTGACGCAAAATCCAGCGACTTGCTCGTTCAAGTTGGGCGCCACAATAAATTGAGCCCCAACATCCATGGCCTGCTGTGCAGACTCCCTGGATAACACCGTTCCTGCCCCTATGCAAAAATCAGGAAATAGTAGAACCGCCTTTTTAATAAGGAGAAGCGCGTCAGGAGTATTGAGGGTTATTTCAAGAAAACGAAGCCCCCCCGAGTATGCGGCGTGCAACACACCCGGAAGGGAATTTTCATCGACACCGCGTATGATTCCCAATACGGGTTCTTTTTCAAAGAATGCTATATTGAAACCTGCCATGAAAGACTTAGCCCGCATATTGCATGAGTAAAAGATGGCGAAAACCTTTCAAGCCTTGAAAATAAGGCTGAGCGACAACTCAAAGAAAGGAATTCGCC